>DATLGW010000288.1:0-16401 GCA_035540315.1 Burkholderiaceae bacterium
GCGCGGCGTGATCCTGATGGGCCTCGACGCCGGCGAGTCGCTGGCCCAGGCGATCGTCTGCGGCGAACAGGGCCTGCAGGTCACCGGCATCGGCCGCGGCGGCAAGCCGGCCGAACGCACGATGAGCGCGCGCGAGATCGCCGAATACGCCGGCACCCGCGCGCGCAAGGGCCGGCTGCTCGAGCCGCGCTGGAAGGAACCGCGGCTGGCCGTTCCGAAACGGGCGTGATGCGGACGGCGGCATTCGCAGCGGGACTGGTTTTCGCGGCTGCCGGCCTGCTGGCCGCGTGCGCGGCGCCGAATCCGCATTACGACCCGGCCAGGCCGCATCATCGGCCGCACGGCTATGCGAACAGCGACGGCAGCGTCGGCGGCAAGTCGTTCTGGACGATCGCCCGCTGGCAGCTCGAGCGGTTGCGCGACGGATTGCCGCTGCCGATCGCGCGCGATGCCGACGGCAATGCGTTCCCCGTCGTCGCGCCGGATCTGGCGCTGTTGCACGCGAATCGCGCCGGACCGCAGGTGACTGCGACCTGGATCGGGCACGCGACGGTGTTCCTGCAGATCGGCGGCAGGAACCTGCTGTTCGATCCGCACTTCTCCGAGCGGGCGTCGCCGGTGCAGTTCGCCGGTCCGAAGCGCCAGACGCGGCTGCCGGTGGCGCTGGCGGAGCTGCCGCGGATCGACGTCGTGCTGATCACGCACAGCCATTACGACCATCTGGATGCCGCAACCGTCGATGCGCTCGCGCGCCAGCCGGGCGGCCCGCCGGTGTTCGTCGTGCCGCTCGGGCTCGATGTGTGGCTTAACGCGCGCGGAATCGAGCGCGTCGTGCGCTTCGACTGGTGGGAGCGCAAGCGGATCGAAGGGCTCGACATCGAGCTGACGCCGGCGAAGCACTGGAGCGGGCGCTCGTTCTGGAACCGCAACACGACGCTGTGGGGCGGCTGGGCGGTGCTGGCGAACGGCTTTTCGTTCTGGCACGCGGGCGACACCGCGTACTCGGCCGACTTCGTCGCGATCGGGCGCCGGTTCGGCGGCTTCGACCTGGCCGCGATCCCGGTCGGCTCGTACGAGCCGCGCTGGCTGATGCACGACGTGCACGCGACGCCCGACGAGGCGGCGCGGATCTTCGTCGACGTGCGCGCGCAGCGCGGCATCGGCGTGCACTGGGGCACGTTCGTGCTGTCGGACGAACCGCTCGATCGGCCGATTGCGGATCTGGCGCATGCGCTCGATCTGCATAGAATCCCTCACGACCGCTTCGTGCTGTTCCGGCACGGCGAGACCCGCGTCTATTCCCGCTGATGCAGGAACACGGCCGCCACCCAACATCCGAGGAGAGACCGCCATGTCATTGCCCCGCAACGAACTGAAGCACGCGCTGGCGTCCGGCCGGCAACAGGTCGGCTTGTGGTCGACGCTGTCGTCGAACTACACGGTCGAGATCATCGCCGGAGCCGGATTCGACTGGATCCTGCTCGACACCGAACACTCGCCGAACGACCTGGAATCGGTGCTCGCGCAGATGCAGGCGGCCGCCGCATATCCGGTGGCGACCGCGGTACGCGTGCCGTGGAACGACATGGTGACGATCAAGCGCTATCTCGATGCGGGCGCGCAGTCGCTGCTGATCCCGTTCGTGCAGACGGCCGACGAGGCGCGGGCCGCGGTCGCGGCGACGCGCTATCCGCCGGCCGGCGTGCGCGGTGTCGCCGGAACGACGCGGGCGACGCGGTTCGGGCGCATCGCCGGCTATGCGAAGCGCGCGCACGAGGAGCTTTGCGTGATGGTCCAGGTCGAGACGCAGCTCGCGCTGGACAACCTGGAGTCGATCTGCGCGGTCGACGGCGTCGATTCGGTCTTCATCGGGCCGGCCGACCTGCATGCGTCGCTCGGCTACGTCGGCGAGACCGCGAATCCGGCGATCGTGCCCAAGATCGATGACGCGATCCGGCGCATCAAGGCCGCCGGCAAGGCGCCCGGCGTGCTGACCGGCGACGAAGCGTCCGCGCAGCACTGGCTCGACCTGGGCGCGCTTTTCGTCGGCGTCGGCAACGACGCCGGCCTGCTGGCGCGCGCGGCCGAGAAGCTGGCTGCGCGCTTCTGCAAGAGGTGACGAACTCCGCGCGGACCGCCCGCGCGCTCGCCTTACCCGATTCTCCGCAAGCACCGGTACCAAGACGATGTCCGACATGAAGGAAACGCTGAACTTCCAGACCGAGGTCAAGCAGCTGCTGCAGCTGATGATCCACTCGCTGTACAGCAACCGCGAGATCTTCCTGCGCGAGCTGATCTCGAACGCCTCCGATGCGTGCGACAAGCTGCGCTTCGAGGCGATCGACCGGCCCGAGCTGTTCGAGTCCGATGCGGAGCTGAAGATCCGCGTGACGTTCGATCGCGCCGCGCGCACGATCACGGTGTCCGACAACGGCATCGGCATGTCGCGCCAGGAGACGATCGAGCACCTGGGAACGATCGCCCGTTCGGGCACGCGCGAGTTCTTTTCGCAGCTGACCGGCGACCAGGCGAAGGACGCGACGCTGATCGGGCAGTTCGGCGTCGGCTTCTATTCGGCGTTCATCGTCGCCGATCGCGTGACGGTGCTCACGCGCCGAGCGGGCGCCGCGGCAGCCGAAGGCGTGCGCTGGGAGTCCGACGGCAGCGGCGAGTTCTCGGTGGAGGCGATCGAGCGACCGCAGCGCGGCACCGACGTCGTGCTGCACCTGCGCGCCGCCCCCGAGGGCGCCGATGCCGACGCGTCGCCCGACGAGCTGCTGTCGGGATGGCGGCTGCGCAGCATCATCCGCAAGTATTCCGACCACATCTCGCTGCCGATCCTGATGCCCAAGGAGGAGTGGGACAAGGACAAGTCGGAGTACGTGCAGCGCGACGAATGGGAGGCGGTGAACCAGGCGAGCGCGCTGTGGGCGCGCCCGAAGAGCGAGATCGACGAAGCGCAGTACCACGCGTTCTACCGGCACCTGACCGGCGACACCCAGGATCCGCTCGCGTACACGCACAACCGCGTCGAAGGGCGCACCGAATACACGCAGCTGCTGTTCATTCCGGCGAAGGCGCCGTTCGACCTGTGGGACCGCAACCAGCGTCGCGGGATCCGGCTGTACGTTCGGCGCGTGTTCATCATGGACGACGCCGAGCAGCTGATGCCGACGTACCTGCGGTTCGTGCGCGGCGTGGTCGACTCCAACGACCTGCCGCTGAACGTGTCGCGCGAGATCCTGCAGGAAAGCCGCGACGTGCGCGCGATCCGCGAAGGCTGCACCCGCCGCGTGCTGTCGATGCTCGAGGAACTGGCCGAGAACCAGCCCGACAAGTACGCGACGTTCTGGGCCGAGTTCGGACAGGCGCTGAAGGAAGGCGTCGGCGAGGACCAAGGCAACCAGGAGCGGATCGCGAAGCTGCTGCGCTTCGCGACGACGACGTCGTCCGATGCGCAGGCCGTGACGCTCGCGCAGTACGTGTCGCGGATGAAGCCGGGCCAGCAGAAGATCTATTACGTGACCGCCGACACGCCGGCTGCCGCGGCCGCGAGCCCGCACCTGGAGGTGTTCCGCAACAAGGGCGTCGAGGTGCTGCTGCTGACCGACCGCGTCGACGAGTGGATGCTGTCGTTCCTGCATGAATTCGACGGCAAGCCGCTTGCGTCGGTCGCCCGCGGCGGGCTCGACCTCGACGAGCTGGCCGACGAGACCGAGAAGCAGGAAGCCGCGCGCGTGGCCGAAGAATACAAGGATCTCGTTTCGCGCGTGAAGCAGGCGCTGGGCGAGCGCGTGAAGGACGTCCGCGTCAGCGCGCGGCTGACCGACTCGCCGGCGTGCCTGGTTTCCGACGAAGGCGACATCAGCGGCCATCTGGAGCGGCTGCTCAAGCAAGCGGGGCAGAAGGCGCCCGAGCGCAAGCCGATCCTGGAGATCAACCCCAAGCATCCGCTGGTCGCGCGGATGCGCGACGAGACCGAGGGCTTCGACGACTGGGCCAAGCTGCTGGTCGACCAGGCCCAGCTGGCCGAGGGCGGGCAGCTGCAGGACCCTGCCGGATTCGTGAAGCGGCTCAACGACATGCTGCTCGTGTTGGCCGGACGCGCCGGGGGCTCGTGATCCGTCTTGCCGGTCTGGCACCGGTCGTTCGGCGCGACGCCCGGCTGCTGATCCTCGGCAGTTTCCCGGGCGAAGCGTCGCTGGCCGCAGGGCAGTATTACGCGCATCCGCGCAACCAGTTCTGGCCGATTCTCGGCCGCCTGCTCGACGAGCCGCTGGCCGAGCTCGGTTATGCGGCGCGACTCGCTTGCGTGCGCGCGCACCGGATCGCGATCTGGGACGTCGTCGGCTACTGCCGGCGCAGCGGCAGCCTCGACTCCGCGATCCGGGATCCGCAGGCGAACGACTTCGACGCGCTGCTGCGGCGCGCACCCGGCCTGGGCGCAGTCGCGTTCAACGGCGCGACCGCCGCCCGATTCGAGCCGTGGTTCGCGCAGCGCGGGCTGGCGACGTACCGGCTGCCGTCGACCAGCCCCGCGCACGCGTCGCTCGATCTGGCCTCGAAGCTCGATCGCTGGCGGGTGCTGCAGCGCGACGGCTGGATCGGCGCCGCGGCGCTTGCGCCCCAGCCGCGATGAAGCGCACGCGCACGCGAATCGCCGACGGCGGCATCGACCTGTCCGAAGAGGCCGGAGTCCGGTATCTGCATTTCGGCAGCCGCTGGATCCAGGGCGCGATGCGGATCCGGCGGCCGTACGATATCGAGCTCGCATACGTGCGCGACATGATGGCGTGGCTGCTGTTCCTCGAGCCGCCGCCGCGGCTGCTGCAGCTGGGGCTGGGGGCGGGCGCGCTGACGAAGTTCTGCCACCGCCAGCTGCCGGCGACCGACGTGACGGTCGTCGAGCTGCAGCCGGCGGTCATCGCCTGCGCCCGGCAGTGGTTCGCCGTTCCGCCCGACGACGAACGGCTGCAGATCGTCCACGGCGACGCCGGGCGCTTCCTGCAGCGGCCGCGCAACCGCGGCCGCTTTGGCGTCGTGCAGGTCGATCTGTACGATCGCGAGGCGCGCGGACCGGCGCTCGATTCACCGGAGTTCTACCGCGATTGCGCGGCAGCGATCGCCGAGCCCGGCATGCTGGTCGTGAACCTGTTCGGCGAGGCAGCGTCGTTTCCGGTGAACCGGCGCCGGATCGAGCGCGAGTTCGACGGCCGGGTCCTCGCGCTTCCGCCGGTCGAGGCGGGCAACCTGATCCTGCTCGCGTTCCGCGGCCCGCCGCTCGCGGTCACGCGGCATCAGCTGTTCGAACGGGCGCTGGAGGTCGAGCGGCGCTGGCGGCTGCCGGCGCGCGGTTGGGTCAAGGCGCTCGGCGCGGCCGCCACGCGCGTCTGAGCGCGGCGACACCGGGCGGCGCTTGGCGCGGCGCGAGCGACCGTTCGTCCGGGGACAAGTGCCGTTGCCGCCGCGCGCTGCTAGCGTGGCCGCAATGACCGTGCTCACTCCTTCTGCCGTGGCGGCTGCGCCGGCCGGTGCCGTCGCGCTCGGGGCCGCCGGCGCGCGCCTCGACGTCGAGGGCGTCGTGCGCGCGCTGGTGGCCGACGGGCTGCTGTCGGCCGACGAGGGCCGGCGGGTCGCGCGCTACGGCGGGGTGTCGACCAGCCGCCATGCGCTGGTCGTGCTGGCCGACCACAAGCTGAAGACGCCTGCGCAACGGCCGCTGGATCTGGAGACGCTGTGCCGATGGCTGGCGCGCCGCAGCGGCCTCGATTACGTGCACATCGATCCGCTGAAGATCGACTTCTCGCGGATCGGCGACGTGATGTCGAGCACGTACGCGACCCGGTTCTCGATCCTGCCGCTCGAGGTGCGCGCCACCGAGGTCGTGGTCGCGACCGCCGAGCCGCTGGTGACCGAATGGGTCGACGAGCTCTCGCAGCTGCTGCGCAAGAACGTGCGGCGGGTGATCGCGGATCCGCAGGACATCGCCCGCTACATCGTCGAATTCTTCAACCTCGCGCGCTCGGTGCGCGGCGCGCAGAAAAGCGGCGCGACCAATTCGCATGGCAACCTCGAGCAGCTGGTCGAGCTCGGGCGCAGCGGCAAGAACTTCGACGCGAACGACCAGCACATCGTGTCGATCGTCGACTGGCTTTGGCAGTACGCGTTCGAGCAGCGCGCCAGCGACATCCACCTGGAGCCGCGACGCGAGCTCGGCGTCGTCAGGTTCCGGATCGACGGCCTGCTGCACAGCGTCTACCAGGTGCCCCCGGCGGTGCTGTCGGCGATGACCAGCCGGATCAAGCTGCTGGGCCGGATGGACGTGATCGAGAAGCGGCGACCGCAGGACGGGCGCATCAAGACCCGCAGCCTCGACGGCCGCGAGGTCGAGCTGCGCCTGTCGACGCTGCCGACCGCCTTCGGCGAGAAGCTCGTGATGCGGATCTTCGATCCGGAAGTGCTCAGCCGCGAACTGCCGGACCTCGGGTTCTCGGACGAGGATCAGAGCCGCTGGAACGCGATGACGCGCCAGCCGCACGGGATCATCCTGGTGACCGGTCCGACCGGCTCGGGCAAGACGACGACGCTGTACTCGACGCTGCGGCAGCTCGCGACCGACGAGGTCAACGTCTGCACCGTCGAGGATCCGATCGAGATGATCGAGCCGGCGTTCAACCAGATGCAGGTGCAGCACGGCATCGACCTGACGTTCGCCGACGGGGTGCGCGCCCTGATGCGGCAGGATCCCGACATCATCATGGTCGGCGAGATCCGCGACCTGGAGACCGCCGAGGTCGCGATCCAGGCCGCGCTGACGGGTCACCTGGTGCTGTCGACGCTGCACACGAACGATGCGCCGAGCGCGGTGACGCGGCTGCTCGATCTCGGCGTGCCGGCGTACCTGCTGAACGCGACGCTGCTCGGCGTGATGGCGCAGCGGCTGCTGCGCACGCTGTGCCCGCACTGCAAGCGTCCGGGCGCGGCACCGGACGACTCGCAGTGGGAGGCGCTGATGGCCCCGTACCGTGCGCGCAAGCCGGGCAGCGCCCACGCTGCGGTCGGCTGCCTGGACTGCCGGATGACGGGCTTTCGCGGCCGCACCGGCATCTACGAGATCCTGACGCTGGACGACGCGATGAAATCGCTGATCGTCGAGCGCCCCGACCTCGCGGCGATCCGCGAGCGGGCGATCCGCTCCGGAATGAAGCCGCTGCGGGTCTCGGGCGCGATGAAGATCGCTGCCGGCGTCACGACCGTCGACGAGGTGCTGCGCACTGCGCCGGCGCCGGAGCGTTCGCGTCCTTCCTGATCGATCGCAGGACCACGCGCCGGCACGCATTGCAGCGCGTGGCGCTACTTCGACAGCTCGCGCATCGCCCGCTCGAGCCCCTGCAGCGTGACCGGGTACATCCGGTGCTGCAGGATCTGGCGGATCACCGCGATCGACTGCCGATACTCCCACACCCCTTCGGGCTCGGGATTGAGCCAGGCGAATTTCGGGAACCGCTCGGTCAGCCGCTGCAGCCACACCGCGCCCGGTTCCTCGTTGTTGTACTCGACCGAGCCGCCGGGCTGCAGCACCTCGTACGGGCTCATCGTCGCGTCGCCGACGAAGATCAGCCGGTAGTCGGGGTTGTACTTGCGCAGGATGTCCCAGGTCGGGAAGCGCTCGGCGTGGCGGCGCCGATTGTTCTTCCACAGGAAATCGTAGACGCAGTTGTGGAAGTAGTAGAACTCGAGGTGCTTGAACTCGGACTTCGCCGCCGAGAACAGCTCCTCGGTGCGCTTGATGTGGTCGTCCATCGTGCCGCCGACGTCCAGCAGCATCAGCACCTTGATCGTGTTGTGCCGCTCGGGGACGAGCTTGATGTCGAGCCAGCCGGCGTTGCGCGCCGTCGACGAGATCGTGTCGTCGAGGTCAAGCTCCTGTTCGGCGCCTTCGCGCGCGAACTTGCGCAGCCGCCGCAGCGCGATCTTGATGTTGCGCGTGCCGAGCTCGACCTGGTCGTCGTAGTCGCGGTACGCGCGCTGCTCCCAGACCTTGACCGCCGTGCGGTTGCCGGCCTGAGGACCGCCGATCCGCATTCCCTCGGGATTGAAGCCGCCGTTGCCGAACGGCGACGTGCCGTTGGTGCCGATCCACTTGCTGCCGCCTTCGTGGCGCCCCTTCTGCTGCTCGAGCAGCTCGCGCAGCCGCTCGAGCAGCTTGTCCAGGCCGCCGAGCGCCTCGATCGCCGCCTTCTCCTCGGCGGTGAACTCGCGCTGCAGCTGGCGCTTCAGCCACTCCAGCGGCAGGTCGACGTCGATTCCCGGCAGCGCCTGCACGCCGTTGAAGTACGCGGCGAACGCGCGGTCGAACTTGTCGAAGTTGCGCTCGTCCTTGATCAGCGCCGCGCGCGACAGGTGATAGAACTGGTCGACCGAGGTGCCGATCACGCCGTCGCGGATCGCCTCGAGCAGCATCAGGTACTCCTTGATCGAGACCGACAGCTTCGAGGCGCGCAGGTGGAGGAAGAAATCGATCAGCATGATCGCGCAGGCTATGGCGGCGACAGCCGTTGCTGGCGATAAGCGAGGTGGCGCCGCACCGCCGGCCATTCGACGTCGATGACCGAGAATACCACCGTGTCGCGCAGGCTGCCGTCGGGCAGTCGCTGGTGGTTTCGCAGCACGCCGTCCTGCTTGGCGCCGAGCCGCGCGATCGCCTCGCGCGACGCATGGTTGAACCAGTGGGTGCGGAACTCGACCGCGATGCAGCCGAGCGCATCGAACGCATGCGCGAGCAGCAGCCGCTTGCACTCGGTGTTCAGCCCGGTCTTCTGCACCGATGCGCTGTACCACGTGGTGCCGATCTCGAGCCGTCGCTGCGCTTCCTCGACGTTCATGTAGCGGGTCGAGCCGACGATGCGCGAATCGCGCTTGCGACGCACGGCGAACGGCACCGCGCGGCCGGCGCGCTGTTGCGCGAGCGCCGTCTCGATCCACGCGTCGATTGCGTCCGGAGCCGGCACGATCGTGTACCACAGCTCCCACAGCCGCCCGTCGGCGGCCGCGTCGCGCAATCCGGCGGCGTGCCCGGCCGTCAGCGGCTCGAGCGCGACCCACTCGCCCTCCAGCGTCAGCGGGCCGGGCGGCCAGGGTGCGGCGGCGGGGCCGGAGCTCATCGCAGGGGGCGGCAGCATGCGCGCGCGGCGTCCGGTGCGCGCTAGCGGTTGTGGCGCGCCATGAAGATCAGCCGCTCGAACAGGTGCACGTCCTGCTCGTTCTTCAGCAGTGCGCCGTGCAGCGGCGGAATCACCGCCTTGTTGTCCTTCGAGCGCAGCGCCTCGGGCGGGATGTCCTCGGCCACCAGCAGCTTGAGCCAGTCGAGCAGCTCCGACGTCGACGGCTTCTTCTTCAGTCCGGGCAGCTCGCGGATCTGGAAGAAGCTCTCCATCGCCTCCTTCAGCAGCGACTTCTTCAGCCCCGGATAGTGGACGTCGACGATCTGCTGCATCGTGTCGCGGTCCGGGAACTTGATGTAGTGGAAGAAGCAGCGGCGCAGGAACGCGTCCGGAAGCTCCTTCTCGTTGTTCGACGTGATGAACACCAGCGGCCGATGCTTCGCGACGATCAGCTCCCGCGTCTCGTAGACGAAGAACTCCATCCGGTCGAGCTCGCGCAGCAGGTCGTTCGGGAACTCGATGTCGGCCTTGTCGATCTCGTCGATCAGCAGCACGGTCGGCTGCTCGGACTCGAACGCCTGCCACAACACGCCCTTGACGATGTAGTTGTGGATGTCCTTCACGCGCTCGTCGCCGAGCTGCGAGTCGCGCAGCCGCGACACCGCGTCGTATTCGTACAGGCCCTGCTGCGCCTTGGTGGTCGACTTGATGTGCCATTGCAGCAGCGGCATGCCGAGCGCCCGCGCGACTTCTTCGGCCAGCATCGTCTTGCCGGTGCCGGGCTCGCCCTTGATCAGCAGCGGCCGTTGCAGCGTCACTGCGGCATTGACCGCGAGCTTGAGGTCGTCGGTGGCGACGTAGGAGGAGGTACCTTCGAAGCGCATGTTCTTTCGGGGATTCGGCCCGCAAGGCGGGGTCGGTGCGGGTCCGAGTGCAGTATACGAAAACCATGCCGTTGGGTACAATTTCGAGTTTTGTATCAGCGCCGCCCGATCGAAACCATCGAACGTATGCAAGGAAGCGACAACGAAGGCATCACGGCGAGCGCTCTTTCGCGCCCGCCCGCGCGGGCCGCAGCGATGCGGCGCAGTCAAGTCGGGTTCGCGTGCACGAGGCGCGGATCGGTTGTCGCCGCGGCGTTCGGCGCCGCGGCGATCGTCGCGGCAGCGGCCAGCCTGCCGGCGGCTGCGCAGCAGCCGGCGGGCGCGCCGCCCGCGGAACGCGCGAAGCAGGAAGTGCTGCGCGCCCCCGGCATCGAGCCGCTCGCAGGCGCGCCGGGACGCGCAGTCAATACGTCGATGTGCATCGGTTGCCATGGAATTCCGGGCTACAAGAACGCGTTCCCGAGCGTCTACAGCGTGCCGCTGATCGCCGGCCAGCCGGCCAAGTACATCGAGGCGGCGCTGCATGCGTATCGCCGCGGCGAGCGCAGCCATCCGACGATGCAGGCGATCGCGCGCGGGCTGACCGAAGAGGAGATCGTCGCGCTGGCCCAGTACTACGGGACGCCGAACGCCGGCGCGCCCGGTGCAGGGGGCACGCGATGAGCCGCCGAGACCTCGGTGCCGCGCTGGCGGGCGCAGCATTCGCCGCCGCAGGCCTGCTGGCGCCGGCCGCGGCTGCGGCCGATCTGGAGAACGCGCGCAAGATCCACGAGCGCCAGTGCGCGCAGTGCCACGGCAAGGACGGCAACACGCCGCTGGACGCGAGTTATCCGCGGCTGGCCGGCCAGCACCGCGACTACCTGTTGCGCACGATGCTCGATTACCAGAGCGGCGCGCGCAAGAACGCGATCATGGGCGCGCAGGTGCAGGCGCTGTCGCGCCGCGACCTGCGCGATCTGGCCGCGTTCTACGCAGGGCTGCCGGGGCAGCTGCACATCAAGCGCTGAGCGGCAGCGTCCGGGCGGCGGCGCGCTCGGCCGCCGCCGCGGTCTCTACAGCAATCCGTCGAACGCGATCGCGTCGACCGTTTCGCCTGCCGCGACCGGCCCCTGGTCGTGGTGCAGCACGACGATGCAGTTCGCCTCGCTCATCGAGCGCAGCACGCCCGAACCCTGGCTGCCGGTCACGCGCGCTTCCCAGACGCCGTCGGCGGCCTGCGACAGGATCGCGCGCTGATACTCGGTGCGGCCGGGGCGCTTGCGAAACGCGCCGGCGCTGCGCACACGCATCGGCGCGAGCGGTCGCGGCGACGCCCCGGCAAGGCGCAGCAACGCGTCGCGCACCAGGAAATAGAACGTCACCATCACGGCGACCGGATTGCCCGGCAAGCCGAAGTAGTACGCGCGCCCGATGCGGCCGAAAGCCATCGGGCGGCCCGGGCGCATCGCGATCCGCCAGAATCCGACGTCGCCGAGCGAACTCATCACCTCGCGCGTGAAGTCGGCTTCGCCGACCGATACGCCGCCGGAGGATACGATCGCGTCGGCATTCGCGGCGGCCGCCGACACCGCGTCGGCGAGCGCGTCGCGCCGGTCGGGAACGACGCCGAGGTCGATCGGCTCGACGTTCAGGCGCTCGAGCATCGCGTACAGCGTGTAGCGGTTGCTGTCGTACACGTGGCCTTCGCCGAGCGGCTCGCCGATCGAGCGCAACTCGTCGCCGGTCGAGAAGAACGCAACCCGGAGTCGCCGCTGCACGGGCAGCTCGCCGATCCCCAGCGACGCCGCGAGCCCGAGATCGGCCGGCGTCAGCCACCGACCGCGCTTGAGCGCCGGCAGCCCGGCGCGCAGGTCCTCGGCGCGGCGGCGCCGATTCTGGCCGGTCTGCTGGCCCGCCGGCACGACGATCCGATCGCCGTCGGCGCGGACGATCTCCTGGATCACGACCGTGTCGCAGCCGCGCGGCATCACTGCGCCGGTCATCACGCGCACCGCTTCGCCGGGACCGACCTCGCCGGCGAACGCGGTGCCGGCGAACGCGGAACCGACGACCCGCAACGGCGTTTCGCCGTCGGGTGCGAGGTCGGCGCCGCGAACCGCCCAGCCGTCCATCGCCGAATTGTCGTGGGCCGGCACGTCGATCGGCGACACGACGTCGCGCGCGAGCACGCGATCGAGCGCTGCGCGCAGCGCGACCCGCTCGATGCAGTCGATCGGAGCGATGAAGCCGTCGATCACTGCGCGCGCGCTGGACACCGGCAGCGCATCCGGATCGAAATCGGACACGCAGCTGGCGACGTCGGCCAGCCGCGCCGGCGTGTCGATCCCCGGCGTCACGGCGTCACTCGCAGGCTTTGAGCTCATCGGGCGTGTTGATGTTCCGAAATGCCTGCGCGTCGTCGAAGTCGACCTCGATCACGCGCAGGTCGCGGTACCAGGCGTCGATCTTGCGCTGCCCGCTCGCGAGGAACGCCTCGAGGTGCCCGCGCAGCGCGCGCTCGACCAGCGCGAACACCGGATGCGGCTGGCCTGCCGCGCGGGCGACCGCGACCTGCGCCGCGTCGCGCGCGGCCGCCTCGGCAAGCCGCGCGACCAGGTCGGTCGGCAGGAACGGCGAGTCGCACGGGACGGTGACGACGCGGTCGGTGCGGGCCGCGAGCAGGCCCGCGTGCAGGCCCGCCAGCGGCCCGGCGAAGCCGCCGAGCGAATCGGCGACGACCGGATGGCCGAACTCGCGATAGCGGTCGAGGTTGCGGTTCGCGTTGATCAGCAACGCGTCGACCTGCGGCGCGAGCCGCTCGATCACGTGCGCGACCATCGGGCGGCCGCGCAACGGCTGCAGCCCCTTGTCGACCGTGCCTTCGGGCGCCACGCTCATCCGGCGGCCGAGCCCGCCGGCGAGCACGACGCCGGTGACTCCGCCGGCGACCGCGGTCACCGTGCCGGCTCCGCAGGCACGGCCGCAACGAAGCGGTGACCGCCGGTGAACAGCAGGAAGTGCCGTCCCTGGCAGCGTCCGATCATCGTGATTCCGGTGCGTTGCGCGAGGTCGTGCCCCATCTGCGTGAGCCCCGAGCGCGACAGCAGGATCGGGATTCCCATCTGCGCGCACTTGATCACCATCTCCGAGGTCAGACGGCCGGTCGTGTAGAAGATCTTGTCGCCGCCGTCGATGCCGTTGACCCACATCCAGCCGGCGATCGCGTCGACCGCGTTGTGGCGGCCGACATCCTCGACGAACGTCAGGATCCGCGCGCGGTCGCCGTCGTATGCGCACAGCGCGCAGCCGTGCACTGCGCCGGCGACCTTGTACACCGACTCGTGCCGGCGCACCTGGTCCATCACGTCGTAGACCGCAGCCTGCGACACGCGCACGTGCTCGGGCAGCCGGATCGCATCGATCTCGGCCATCAGGTCGCCGAACACCGTGCCCTGGCCGCAGCCGGTCGTGACGGTGCGCCGCGCCAGCCGCGCCTCGTCAACGCCGGCCTCGTCGTCGTCCGCGTCCCAGATCGTCCGGCCGGTGTCGCGCAGCCGGCGAGACGTGACCGCGACCGACGCCGTATCCCAATCGACCTGCACGGCGGCGATCTGCTCGGGCAAGCGCACCAGCCGCTGGTTGCGCAGGTACCCCAGTGCCAGGAACTCGGGCGCGCCACCCAGCGTCATCAGCGTGACCAGCTCGCGCTTGTCCAGGTACAGCGTCAGCGGATGCTCGCCCGCGATCGGCGTCGGAACGACTTCGCCGCGTTCGTTGACCGCGTCGACGGTGCTCGTGACCGGCCGCGCATGGTCGGTCATCTCGATCGCGACCTTGCGTTCAAGCGCGTTCGCCACTGCGTGTGCCACCTCGGATCAGCCGCCGATGTAGCTCATCTCGATCTTGCGCAGCCCCGCGGTCTGCGCCGAGCGCAGCTCGGAATAACGGTCCGAGCGCGCGCTCCATACGCCGGCGATCGCCGCGGACAGCTCCGCGTCGCTGGCACCGGCGCGCAGCATTGCGCGAAGATCGAATCCCGCCGTGGCGAACAGGCAGGTGTACACCCGGCCCTCGGTCGACAGCCGCACGCGCGAGCAGCCGGCGCAGAACGGCGCGGTGACCGACGAGATCACGCCGATCTCGCCGCTGCCGTCGCGGTAGCGCCAGCGCTCGGCGACTTCGCCGGCGTAGTTCGGGTCGATCGCCTCGATCGGCATCTCCGCGTCGATGCGCGCGACGACCTCGGTGCTGGCGACGACGTCATCCATCCGCCAGCCGTTGCTCGCGCCGACGTCCATGTACTCGATGAAGCGCAGGATGTGGCCGCTGCCCTTGAAGCGGCGCGCCATCGGCAGGATCTGCGAATCGTTGACGCCGCGCTTGACGACCATGTTGATCTTCAGCGGCGCGAATCCTGCACGTTCGGCGGCCTCGATCCCGGCCAGCACGTCGGCCACCGGAAAGTCGACGTCGTTCATCGCGCGGAAAATCGCATCGTCGAGCGCATCCAGGCTGACCGTCACCCGGTGCAGCCCTGCGCGTTTCAGCGTGTGGGCCTTGCGCGGCAGCAGCGAGCCGTTCGTCGTCAGCGTCAGCTCGACCGCCGCGCCGCCGGGCGTGCGCAGCGCCGCGAGCATCTCGACCAGCCGCTCGAGGTCGCGGCGCAGCAGCGGCTCCCCGCCGGTCAGCCGGATCTTCTGCACGCCGTGCGCGACGAACGCGCGCGCCACCCGCTCGATCTCCTCGAACTTGAGCAGCGACGCATGCGGCAGGAACGCATAGTCGCGGCCGAACACCGACTTGGGCATGCAATACGTGCAGCGGAAGTTGCAGCGATCGGTGACCGAGATCCTCAGGTCGTGCACGGCGCGGCCGCGACGATCCCGCAGCGTCCCGGTCGGGACCGCGGCATCGGTCGCCAGCGGCGGCGCGACGGCCGCATAACGCGTCTCGGCAATCGGAATCGTTCGTTGCGTCATCGGTGGGCGTTTTGGAAGGTCCACGAGCCTTCCTTACAATGCCAATGGTAACAGCGGTCCTTCCAGGCAATGCACCACGAAAGTGCTCCGTCCGGCAGCAGTTCGCAGCCGCAGCCGATGGTCGAGATTCCGGTCGAAGCCCGCTTCGAGCCGATGCCGGCGTCTGCGACCGCAGCGGGCTGGCGGCTGGTCGACGTCACGCAGGCGCCCGATGACGCGGCGGGCGGGCTGCGGATCGCGCTGTTCCGCGACGAGTCCGAAGGCTATTACCTGAACCTGACCACCGCCGAGCCGTCGATCTTCGTGATGTGGCGGATCGACGCGTCGCCGCTGGCCGCGCCCGATCCGGTCGCGGCCACGTTCAGCTACAACGAGGCGGCGCGCTGGCTCGACGCCGGGGAGCGGGTCGACCGGGTCCCGATGCCGCCGGAAGTGGCGGCCTGGCTGGCGGAGTTCGTGCAGCGCCACTATCGGCCCGAACAGGCACGCAAGAAGCGCCGCGGGCCGAAGCCGTCGTTCATGGATCGGCGCGAGTTCGAGCAGATGGTCGAGCGAGAGCGGCAGGCCGGCGATCCGGAGGTCGGGGGCGGCGGTGACGCCGACGCTCCGCCATCCGGGGGCAGCCGCGGACCGGGGGGCCTCGAATGAGCGACGAAGGATTCCTCGGCCGCTGGTCGCGGCTCAAGCGCGCGCAGCGGCAGGCGGCCGCCGCGCCGCCAGCGTCGCCGCAACCCACTGAGGCGGCGCCGCAGCGCGACGCCGCAGCTCCGGCCGCAGCCGATCCGGCGCGGGCGGCCGCGGCGCAGGCGACGCCGGCAACCGGAGCCGGCGCCGCATCGGCCGCAGCGTCGGCGGCAGCGAACCGCGAGGCCGGCGCCTCGGCACGACCGCATTCCGACATGCCTGCAGCGCCCGCCGATGCGACGTCGCCCGTCGATCCGGTCGATCCGGCGCGGCCGCAAGGTGCCGGCGCCGAAGAGCCGCTGCCGGACATCGAGTCGCTGACGCCGCAATCGGACTTCCGTCCGTTCATGCGGTCGAACGTCGAGCCGATTCAGCGCAACGCGGCGCTGAAGCGGCTGTTCGCCGATCCGCACTTCAATCAGATGGACGGCCTGGACGTCTACATCGACGACTATTCCCGACCCGATCCGATTCCGGCGGCAATGCTCGCGCAGATGGTTCAGTCGCGGGCGCTGGCGTTGTTCGATCCGGTCCCCGGTTCGGATGCTGCGGCGAGCGAGGGCGTCGCGGCACGCGCGACCGACGCGGCGGACGCGGCGGACGCGGCGGACGCGGCGCCGGGATCGTCCGGTGCGCACGCGTCGGACGCGACGCCGGCCAGCACCGCCGCAGCGCGACGCCGCAGCTCCGGCCGCAGCCGATCCGGCGCGG
>DATLGW010000289.1:0-1947 GCA_035540315.1 Burkholderiaceae bacterium
GCGCAGTGCGTCGTTGCAGCCCTTGCGCGGGCATCAGCCCGCGCTGCGGTCTGCGCCTAGCACTGCATCCCCGGGCGACCCCGCCGCAGCGTCGTCTGGAGTGTGAACACGCCCTAGAACCGCGGCCGCCTGCGCGGCCGACCCGGTGCGCACGCTCGACGTGACGACGTTGCCTGCGAGGACTGCCGCCAACTCCCAGCCGCGCTCGGCATCGTCGCTGTCGCCGCGCGCGCTGCGATCGGTGAAGGTCGCGGTGTTCGTGCTGTGCCTGGTGCCGTTCGTGCGGCTGTTCGTGCTCGGCGGGCTCGACCGGCTCGGCACGAACCCGGTCGAGTTCGTGACCCGCTCGACCGGGACCTGGACGCTGGTGATGCTGTGCGTGACGCTGTCGGTGACGCCGCTGCGCCGGATGCTCGGCTGGAACTGGCTGATCCGGCTGCGCCGGATGCTGGGGCTGTTCGCGTTCTTCTATGCGACGGTGCACTTCACGACCTACGTCTGGTTCGATCAGTGGTTCGAGTTGACCGAGATCGCCCGCGACATCGTCGAGCGCCCGTTCATCACCGTCGGCTTCGTCGCTTTCGTCACGCTGATCCCGCTGGCGGCCACGTCGACCGACGCGATGATGCGCCGGCTCGGCCGCCGCTGGTCGATGCTGCACCGGCTCGCTTATGTCGCCGCGATCGCCGGCGTCGTGCACTTCTGGTGGCACAAGTCGGCGAAGAACGACTTGGGCGAGCCGCTGATCTACGCGGCGATCGTCGCCGCGCTGCTGGGCTGGCGGCTGTGGGCGCGCTTGCGCGACGGCCGCGCGCGCGCCCGGACGCCGAGCCCGATCGCGCCGCCGCCGCCGCGCGGCGGCTGATCGCTGACGGTCACACGCCGGCGATCCGCGCATGCTGCCGGGTGTCGGCCGCATGCCGCATCGCGACGACGCGCCCGCTCGGATCGAAGCGCCAGACGTGCGCCTCGCACGGTTCGATCAGGCGCCGGCCGGTCGGCTTCCAGGTCGCCTCGAGCGCAACCAGCGAGATCACATGCTCGCCGGCACCTGCGACCGCGACGACGTCGAAGCGGTGGAACTCGAATCCGCGCAGCGTCTCGAAGAAGCTGGCGGCCTGCCGCTTGCCCTTGCCGCTTTTCAGCCACGGGATGTCGTCGTTGTGCGGGTAGCCGAATTCCCAGTCGACGTCGTCGGCAATCGGCGCGAGGATCGCGGCGACGTCGCCGCGTCCGAACGCCGCATAGATGCCGCGGACCGTTTCGATGTTGCGCTGGGTGTCGCTCATCGCATGCCTCCGTACTCAGGGTGGTGACGAAGTTGTAACGGCTGCCGCGCGGGGCGGAAATGAGCATAATGGCCTACCGCCCGCTGCGCCGTGGTCCGCCAAGCCGGAACGCCGTGCCGTGACCTCCGATCGCACCGATGCCGCGCCCGCTGCACGGACGCCCGTCCCGCCGCAGCCAGCGCCGCCGGGACGGCGACTGGCCGAGATCCTCGGCGGGCTCGCGCTCGCAAGCGACGTCGCGAACGGCTTTCCCGACGGCAAGGCGATCCGGACGGCGCTGCTCGCGGCGTTGCTGTTGCAGCGTTCGGCGGCCGCAGAGCGCGACGCGCGCAACGCGTATTTCGTGACGCTGCTGCGGTTCACGGGCTGCACCGCGTTCGCGCACGAGGAGGCGAGCCGTTATGGCGCCGGCGACGACACCGGCGTTCGCAACGCAATGGCGCTCGCCGATGTCGCCGATCGCGTCGGCACGTTCGCGATGATCGCGCGCGGCGTGGCTCGCGGCGCGCCGCTGGCGGTGCGCGCGGCCGCGATCGGCCGCCTCGTCGGCGACGGCCGCGCAATGACCGAGCATGCGCATGCGCAGTGCGACGCATCGGTCCACGTCGCGACCGCGTTCGGGGTCGGCGACGACCTGCAGAGCGCATTGCGCTTCGTC
>DATLGW010000290.1:0-3977 GCA_035540315.1 Burkholderiaceae bacterium
ACCGAATAGATCGCGTACTGAAGCATCAGCACGCAATCGGCGACAGCGATCGCAAGCGCGCCGCCCGAGCCGCCCTCGCCGATGACCGTGGTGACGATCGGCGTCTGCAGCTCGGCCATCGCGTAAAGGTTGCGGCCGATCGCCTCGGACTGGCCGCGCTCCTCGGCACCGATCCCCGGAAACGCGCCCGGCGTGTCGACCAGCGTCAGCAGCGGGATGTTGAACTTCTCGGCCAATCGCATCAGCCGCAACGCCTTGCGGTAGCCCTCGGGCCGCGGCATTCCGAAGTTGCGATAGCTCCGATCCTTGGTGTCGCGGCCCTTCTGATGGCCGATCACCATCACTGGCTGGCCGTTGAAACGCGCGAGTCCGCCGACGATCGACGGGTCGTCGGCGAAGCTGCGGTCGCCGTGCAGCTCGTGGAAGTCGGTGAAGATCGCGTTGATGTAGTCGAGCGTGTACGGCCGCTGCGGATGGCGCGCGACCTGGGCGACCTGCCACGGCGTGAGCTTGCCGTAGGTGTCCTTGAGCAGCGCCTGGCTCTTCTTCTGCAGCCGCTCGATCTCGTCGGCGATTCCGACCGCCGAATCGTCCTGCACGAACCGCAGCTGGTCGATCTTCGCCTCGATCTCGGCGATCGGCTGCTCGAAGTCCAGGAACGTGGTCTTCATCAATACTCCACCGGCACGGGGTCCAGGCTTCGCCACAGATACCACGTCGCGACGGTGCGCCAGGGCTGCCAGCGATCCGAAATCGACAGCGCATCGGCCTTCGAGACCGGCTGTCCGTCGCGGTATGCCAGCGAGATCGCCCGCAACAGGCCCAGATCGTCGACCGGGAACACGTCCGGGCGCAGCAGATTAAAGATCAAAAACATCTCGGCTGTCCAGCGACCGATGCCGCGAACGCGCACCAGCTCGTCGATGATCGCTTCGTCGTCGAGCGCCGGCCAGCGCTGCGGGTCGACCTCGCCGCTGACGAACCGGCGCGCCAGGTCCTTCACGTATTCGGCCTTGCGCAGCGACAGCCCGGCGTTGGCGATCGTCGTCAGCCGCATCCGTGCGACGCGCTGCGGCGTCACGATTCCGCACGCGGATTCGAAGCGCTGCCAGACCGCCTGAGCGGCCTTCACCGAGATCTGCTGGCCGACGATCGAGCGCGCCAGCGTCAGGAACGGATCGCCGCGCGACACCAGGAACATGCCCGGATAACTGGAGATGATCCGACCGAGCGGCGGGTCGACCGCTGCCAGTCGCTCGCATGCCGCCGCCCAATAGGGCGGCGGCCCCAGTGCCAGCTCGGTCAAGACATCGCCCCCGGCAGCGGTCGCGCCAGCGGCAGGTTGAACAGCAGGTTCTGCGGCTTCAATCGCAGCCGCTGCTGCTCGTCCATCGCGACCGCCAGATAGACCGGCTTTCCCGCGACTGCAGGCACCTGATCGGACAGGTCGGAGAAATCCAGCCGCATCAACAGCAACAGGCGCCGGTGCTGCTCCGGCTCGAGTCCCTCGCCCCGGTACAGCGCATCGAGCAACACGCTCGCCTGCGCGTCCAGCCCCACATGCCAGCGCCAGCGGCTGTCGTCGATCCGCTCCAGCGGCGTGACCGTCGTCTTCACGCCGAGCAGATGACCGACCCACCGCCGCACGATGTCGGCGAGCGCCTGCGCGCCCGGTCGACCGTAGGTGATCTCGAGAGCGAAATCGTGCGCTTCGTCGCGACCGAAATAGCGTTCGGCATTGCTGCGGTCCAGTACGTCGAGGTCGACGTCGCGCGGCAGCACGTTGCCTTGCGCGAGCAGCCGACCCAATGCGCCAAGCCCGGGATCGGACTGTCTCGCCTCGAGCGTGTCGGCATCGGCGAGCACGACCCGGCCGGCGTCGACCGAAACCCGCTGCTCGCGGAACCACAGCTCGGCTGCGCGCAGCGTCAGACCGTCCTCGCAGTCGACGAGGATGTGCTGCACGATGATCTGCGCGAGCTGATCGACGAACAGCGGCGGCAGATCGATGCGTCCGGCATCGAGCGCATCGGCGAAGATCCGCACGTACGCCGCCTGCAAGCTCGGCGCCTGCAGCAACCGGTCGCGGAACCGCAGGAACAGCCGGTAGCTGTCGCGCGCATCGGAGTCCTCGATTCGCTCGACGTCGCGTTCCTCGATCGGCTGGCGCGGCGCATCGAGCAAGCGCCGGTGCAGCGCGCGCTCCAGCGGCCCGGACTCGTCGATCGGTGCCAGCTCCGGGCGCGCGAGATAGGCGCGCAGGAAATCGTCGGTCGGCTGCAGCCCGCCGTAGTCGTCCACGTCGAGCAGCGCCAGCCCCGAATGGACCCAGAACGGCTTCAATTCGGCGCCCCGGCCCAGAGCGCGATCACGCGCGACGCCAGACGGTGCCGGCCGCGGTGTCCTCGAGCACGACGCCGCGGCCGGCGAGCTCGTCGCGGATCCGATCGGCGTCGGCGTACCGCCGCTCGCGACGGGCCTGCAGCCGCTCGGCGATCAGCGCTTCGATCCTCGCCTCGTCGATTGCGCCGGAGCTCGCGTCGGTGCCGCGCAGGCCGCTGCGGCGCGCCTGCGCCGGGTCGCGCCCGAGCAGCCCGAGGATCTGCGCAAGCGCGCGCAGCTCGCGCTCGGCCGCGGCATCGCGCGAGCGATTGACCTCGGCGGCCAGGTCGAACAGCGCCGCCAGCGCCTCGGGCGTATTGAAGTCGTCGTCGAGCGCCGCGCGGAAGCGCGCCGCGAACGGCCGCTGCCAGTCGATCGGCGACTGCGCTTGCGGGACCGGCGCTGCGCTGGCCGAATCCGACAGCGCCGTGTACAGCCGCAGCAGCGACTGGCGAGCGTCCTCCAGGTGCGCATCGGAATAGTTCAGCGCGCTGCGGTAGTGCGCGCGCAGGATGAAAAGCCGCAGCACCTCCGGGTCGAACTGGCGCAGCACCTCGCGGATCGTGAAGAAGTTGCCGAGCGACTTCGACATCTTCTCGTCGTCGACGCGAACGAAGCCGTTGTGGATCCAGTAGCGCGAAAAGCGTCCGCCGTGCGCGCCTTCGCTCTGCGCGATCTCGTTCTCGTGGTGCGGAAACTGCAGGTCGGCGCCGCCGCCGTGGATGTCGATGTGGGTACCCAGCAGCGCAGTGGCCATCGCCGAGCACTCGATGTGCCATCCGGGGCGGCCGTCTCCGTAGCGCGAGCTCCAGCGCGCCTGCGGCGGATCGGTCGGCTTGGCCGCCTTCCACAGCACGAAGTCGAGCGGATCCTCCTTCGACGGATCGACGCCGACCCGCTCGCCGGCGCGCAGCTCGTCGAGCGACTTGCCCGACAGCTTGCCGTAGCCGTCGAAGCGGCGCACGGCGAAGTTGACGTCGCCGTCGGCGGCGCGATAGGCGTATCCGTTGCGCTCGAGCAGGCCGATCAGATCGACCATCTGCGGCACGTACTGCGTCGCGCGCGGCTCGTGGTCCGGAGGCAACACGCCGAGCGCTTCGCAATCCTCGTGCATGAAACGCGTGAAGCGTTCGGTCAGCTCGGCGATCGTCTCGCCGTTTTCGACTGCGCGCCGGATGATCTTGTCGTCGATGTCGGTGATGTTGCGCACGTACGTGACGTCGTAGCCGCTGGCTCGCAGCCAGCGCTGAACGACGTCGAACACGACCAGCATCCGCCCGTGTCCGACGTGGCAGTAGTCGTAGACGGTGACGCCGCACACGTACATGCGCACGCGCGGCGCGTCGATCGGCTCGAACGCTTCCTTGCGTCGCGTCAGGGAATTGTGCAGTCGGAGCATCCGATCCGAAGCAAGATCGCGGTGCTGCGCCGCGTTGCTAGAATGCCGGGATGCGATCGAGTATAGCATCGGCCCTGCGGCGGGCTGCGGCGCTTGCGGCCGCGGCGACGATCGCGTCGGCGGCCGTTGCCCAGCCGTTGCCGCCGCCCGAGCGCATCGTGCGGCCGTACGAGCAGGCGCTCGCGCTGTACCGCAG
>DATLGW010000291.1:0-6408 GCA_035540315.1 Burkholderiaceae bacterium
TCGCCGACTGGCGCGCCAGCCGCCGCCTGCCTTCCTGATCGGATCAGTGCTGTCCGCCGTCGGCCCGACGGCGGGTGACGGTCGCGTGGGCATGACGCCTGCGGTGCCCGACATGCAGGCACCGAATTTGCCGCGCTGATCGTCATAGCCACGATGGCCCTGCCTGCCGCCGGCCCCAACGCTCTGCCCGTTCGCTGTGATGGAACTGTCGCCGGCCCCCGTGCGCACTGCAGTGTCTCGACCGATCACCGCAGAAGAGTTCAGGCTCGCGATCCAGACCCTGCCGCAACCGGACGAAACGACCTGCGGCCCGACCTGCCTGCATGCGCTGTATCGCTACTGGGGCGACGACGAGCCGCTCGACCAGGTCATCGCCCGCAACTACCGGATGGCCGCGGGCGGCGGCACGTTCGCCGTCTACCTCGCGTGCGATGCGCTGCGCAAGGGGTATGCGGCGACGATCTACACGTTCAACCTGACCGTGTTCGACCCGACCTGGTTCGGCCGGCCCGGCGTGAGCTTGGCCGACCGATTGCAGCGACAGCGCGAGCTGAAGGACGACTTCCGGCTGCAGCAGGTGACGCCAGGCTACCTGGAGTTCCTGCGCCTGGGCGGGCGACTGAAGTTCGTCGATCTGTCGCCGACGCTGCTGCAGAAGGTGCTACGGCGGCGTTTTCCGATCCTGACCGGGCTGAGCTCGACCTATCTGTACCATGCCGCACGCGAATACGGGCCGGACGACGTCAAGGACGACCTGCGCGGCACGCCGAGCGGGCACTTCGTGATCATCGCCGGCTACAACGCCGCGCGGCGCTGCGTGCTGGTCGTGGACCCGTATCAGCCGCACCCGTACGGTCCGGTCCACGAATACTGGATTAGCATCGATCGGGCGGTCGGCGCGATCTTCCTCGGCATCGTCACGCACGATGCGAACCTGCTGATCGTCCATCCCAGGCCGAAGCGTCGACCGTGACCGTCCTGTTCGTCGTCAACCGGCTCGAAGACTGGCCGTTCGAGATCCCTGGCAGCACCGTCGTCACCGCTCGCGCGTACCTGACCGACCCGCGCCACGCCAATGGCGGCGACCTGCGGGTGATCAACCTGTGCCGGGCCGACCGCTACCAGGGCCGCGGCTATTACGTGTCGCTGCTCGCCGAGGCGCGCGGACACCGGCCGCTTCCCGACGTGAAGACGATCGAGGACCTGCAGTCGCAAGCGCACCTGCGAACGCTTGCGGCCGAGATCGATTCGCTGGCGCAGAACTCGCTGCGGCATGCCGGCTCGGATCTGTTCGAACTCGATGCGTACTTCGGCCGCGATGCATCGCTGCGCCATCCGCACCTGGCGCAGCAGCTGTACGCGCTGCTGCGCATGCCGCTGATCCGCGCGCATTTCGAGCGCAGCGACGGCCGCTGGCGGCTGAAGGAGTTGCGCGCAGTGGCGGCCGGGGACACGCCGCCGCAGCACCGGCCGCTGCTGCTGGCGGCAGCCACCGAGCACGTGACCGGCCGCAGCGCGCGGCGTATGCCCGGTGCGGCTGCCGACGCGCCGCTCGTCGCGATCCTGGCCGACCCGAACGAGACCGACCGGCCGTCGAACGACGAGGCGCTGCGCAGGTTCGTGCAGGTCGCGCCCCGCGTGGGCCTGCGCGCGGAGCTGGTCGGGCCTGACGCGCTCGAGCGCCTCGAGCAGTACTCGGCGTTGTTCATCCGCATGACGACCGGCGTCGCACATCTGACCTACGAGTTCGCGCGGCGGGCCGCTGCGCTCGCGCTGCCGGTCATCGACGACCCCGATTCGATCCTGAAGTGCACGAACAAGGTCTATCTGAACGAGCTGCTGACGCGTCACGGCATCCCGCGGCCGCAGACGCTGACCGTGCACCGCGAGAACCTGGGCGAAGTGGTGCCGACCCTGGGGCTGCCGTGCGTGCTCAAGCAGCCCGACAGCGGCTTCGGCCTCGGCGTCGTGCGCATCGACAGCGAGGCGCAGCTGATGTCGCGCGCAGCCTCGCTGCTGGAGAAGTCGGAGCTGCTGATCGCACAGGAGTGGCTGCCGACCGACTTCGACTGGCGCGTGTGCGTGCTCGACCGGCGGCCGCTGTTCGTCTGCAAGTACTTCATGGCGCCCGGCCACTGGCAGGT
Source organism: Burkholderiaceae bacterium (assembly GCA_035540315.1). Classification (GTDB taxonomy): domain Bacteria; phylum Pseudomonadota; class Gammaproteobacteria; order Burkholderiales; family Burkholderiaceae_E; genus DATLGW01. The sequence continues at coordinate 2,145 of DATLGW010000291.1, forward strand.
GATCAAGCGCGACAGCGCGCAGCGACTCGAGGGGCAGACGCTCGCGCTCAGCGTGGGCGAGGCGCCCGACATGGTCACCGCCACCGCAGTGCGCGCGGCGAACCTGATCGGCTCCGGGCTGTACGGGGTCGACCTGAAGCAGATCGGCGATCAGGTCTACCTGATCGAGATCAATGACAACCCGAACATCGACGCCGGCAACGAGGATCAGGTGCTGGGCGATGCGCTGTATCGCGAGGTGATGGGAGTGCTCGCGCGCCGCATCCGGGCCCGCCGGCCGATCCCGCCATGAGCCCGCCCGCTCGCCACCTGTTCGAAGGGTGCGGCCTCGAGATCGAATACATGCTCGTCGACGCCGGCGGGCTCGACGTTGCGCCGATCGCCGATCGCGTGCTGCAGGCGCTCGGCGACTCCGACCGGCCGGTCAGCTCGTTCTCGCGCAACGGCATCGGCTGGTCCAACGAGCTCGTGCTGCACGTGCTCGAACTGAAGAACGAGCAACCGAGCTGCGACCTCGACACGTTGTCGCGCGATCTGCAGCGCGAGGTGGTCCGGATGAACGCGATGCTGCAGTCGTTCGGCGCGCGCCTGTTGCCCGGGGGCATGCACCCGTGGATGGATCCGCGGACGCAGGCGCGCCTGTGGCCTCACCAGAACGCCGAGATCTATGCGACCTACGATCGGATCTTCGATTGCCGCCGCCACGGCTGGGCGAACCTGCAGGCCACGCACGTGAACCTGCCGTTCGCGGGCGATCGCGAGTTCGCGCGGCTGCATGCGGCGCTGCGGCTGATCGTGCCGATCCTGCCGGCGATCGCCGCGGCCTCGCCGTTCGCCGCGGGCGCGGTCGCCCCCGCTGCCGACTACAGGCTGCGGGTCTACCGCGACAATTCGGATGCGGTGCCGCAGCTGACGGGCGACGTGGTGCCCGAAGCGGTCGCGGGCCGCGCCGAATACGAGCAGCGGGTGCTGGCCCCGATGTACGACGCGATCGCGCCGCACGATCCCGACTGCGTGCTGCGCCACGAGTGGCTGAACTCGCGCGGGCTGATCGCCCGCTTCGATCGCGACGCGCTCGAGGTGCGCGTGATCGACGCGCAGGAGTGCCCGCGAATGGACGTGGGCATCGCGGCCGTCGTCCACGACCTCGCCCAGGCGCTGTGCGACGGACGGCTTGGATACGTCGCGATCGACCGGCAGCTGCCCGCCACGGCCTTGGCGGTAATCCTGGACGAGTGCGCGCGCACCGCTGACCGCGCGCCCATCCGCGATGCCGGATACCTTCAGGTGCTGGGCGTCGACCCTTGCGGCGGCATCGATGCGGGGCAGCTGTGGGACCGGCTGCTCGATCGGCTCGACGATCCTTCGAGCCGCCACCGGGACGTCTGGCGGGAGCCGGTCGCCCTGCTGCGCCGGCGCGGCCCGCTCGCACGACGATTGCTGCAGGCGGTCGGCCCGCGCCCGGATCGCGAGGATCTGCGCGCGCTTTATCGTGCGCTCGCCGACGCGCTTGCGCGCGGCGAACCGTTCGTCCCGTGAAGCTGATCGTCACCTGCGAGCACGGCGGCAACCGGATCCCGCGCCGGTATGCGCCGCTGTTCCGGCATCGACTCCCGCAGCTGGCCGGACATCGCGGCTGGGACCCGGGGGCGCTGCAGCTGGCGCACGATCTGGCACGGGCGCTGCGCGCCGTGCTCGTCGCGTCGACCGTCAGCCGGCTGCTCGTCGAGCTGAATCGTTCGCCCGGCCATCGGCACACGCTGTCGGCCGTAACGCGATCGCTGCCGCCGCATGACCGGCAACAGCTGCTCGACCGGTACTACTGGCCGTATCGCAATCGGGTCGAGGCGCTGGTGGGCGCGGGGATCGAACGCGCCGGTCGCGTCGTGCACGTGTCCAGCCACAGCTTCACGCCGCGGCTGCAGCGGCGGGTCCGCCGTGCCGACATCGGGCTGCTGTACGACCCGAGCCGGCGCGACGAACGCGAACTGTGCCTGCGCTGGCAACAGGCGCTGCGCGATGCGGACCCGTCGCTCGTCGTGCGCCGCAATTATCCGTACCGCGGCACCGCGGACGGTCTGACCACGCATCTGCGCCGCATCTTTCCGGAAGGCTGCTACTGCGGCATCGAGCTCGAGGTGAATCAGCGTCATCCGCTGGGGCCGCCGCGGTGCTGGGCAGCGCTGCGCCGCACGGTGATTCGGGGACTCGTTCAAGCCCTTCGTTTGTCCTAGACAAACTTGACATCCTGCGGAGGACGGACTATCGTCCGTTCTGTGTGTTTGTCCTAGACAAATCACGCAGCCCTCCTCCTCCCTCTTACGGAGTCACGATCATGAAAAAGCTCTTCATTGCCACCGCGTTCGCCGTTGCCGCTGCATCCGCACAGGCCAAGGACATCGTCGAGACCGCCGTGGCCGCCGGCGAATTCAAGACGCTGGCCACTGCGCTCGACAAAGCCGGGTTGATCCAGACGCTCAAGGGCAGCGGCCCATTCACCGTGTTCGCGCCCACCGATGCGGCGTTCGCGAAGGTCCCGAAGGCACAGCTCGACGCGCTGCTCGCAGACAAGGACAAGCTCACCGCCGTGCTGACCTACCACGTGGTTCCGGGCAAAGTCATGGCGAAGGACGTCCAACCGGGCCGAGTGCGCACCGTCCAGGGCGGCGAGCTCACGCTGTCGACCGCGGGCGGCGTGCGGGTCGACGGCGCCAACGTCGTCAAGGCCGACATCGTCGCCGACAACGGCGTGATTCACGTGATCGACAGTGTCGTGCTGCCGAAGTGATCGCAGCGCGCAGGGCCTGCCGCCGGGCCCTGACGAGGGTCCGCATAACCTGTCATGCGGACCCTCCCTGATGCGCGCCCCGCGCCCGCACGGCTGCGGGGGCGCCGCTGCGCATTCGCCGGTAGGCATCGAGCGCTTGCTGCCGCGCGCTCGCGTGGTCCACCATCGGCCACGGGTAATCCGCGCCCAGCCGGATTCCTGCGGCGGCCAGATCGGCCGGCCGCGCAGCCCACGGAGCGTGTATCGCCGGCGCCGGCAGCGCGCGCAATTCCGGCACCCAGCGTCGGACGTAGCTGCCGTCGGCGTCGAACCGCTCGGCCTGCAGCGTCGGATTGAAGATCCGAAAGAATGGCGCCGCATCGGCGCCGCAACCGGCGACCCACTGCCAGCCCAGCGCATTGTTCGCCAGGTCTGCATCGACCAGCCTCTGCCGGAACCACGACTGTCCGTCGCGCCAGTCGATCCGCAGGTGCTTCGTGAGAAACGACGCCGCGATCATCCGTACGCGGTTGTGCATCCATCCCGTCTGCAACAGCTGCCGCATGCCGGCATCGACGATCGGATAACCGGTCAATCCCTGTTGCCACGTGCGCAGCGCAGCCGCGTCGCCGATCCATTCGAAGCGTTCGAATTCCGGGCGAACCGGAACCTCGGCCAGGTTCGGAAATTGATGCAGCAGGTGGTATGCGAACTCGCGCCAGCCGAGCTCTGAGAGGAACCGCTCGACGTCGCTGGGCTGCGCCCGCCCCTCGGCCGCAGCCGCGACGGCCGCGTGCCAGACCTGCCGCGGCCCGATATCCCCGAAATGAAGATGCGCCGACAGCCGCGACGTCGCTTCAGCGGCCGGTTGGTCGCGGCACTGGCCGTAGCGGGCGAGATCGCTGCCGATGAACGCATGCAGCCGGTCCAACGCCCCCGCCTCTCCGGGGGTCCAACAGCCTGCGAATTCCGCTGCGCCGCTGGCTGCGCCCGAACGCGGCGACGCCAGCGGTTCGCTGGCAAGGGGCCGGTCTGGCGTCGCAATCGCGTCGGGCAGCCACTGCGACGGCGCAGGCGGATCGTTCGCGCGCAGCGCCCGCCAGAACGGCGTGAACACGCGATATCCGTCACCCCCGCTTGCGCGAATCGTCCAAGGCTCGGCCAACAGCGATGCGTTGTAGCTGCGGCAATCGACGCCGCGGCCGCGCAGTTCGGTCGCGACTGCACGCTCTCGAGCCGCAGCCGCCGGCTCATGACGTCGGTTCCAGTACACCGCATCGGCGTTCGTCTGTGCGAGCAGCGAATCGATCGCCTCGGCCGCGGAACCGGCTCTGAGCACCAGGCGGCTTCCGCGGGCGCGCAGCGACGCGTCCAGCGCCGCCAGCGACTGGTGCAGCCACCACCTCGACGCCGCTCCCGCGCGGGCCTCGTCATCGTCGTGCACGAAAAACGGCACGACCGGACGACCGCGCTCGATCGCAGCGGCGAGCGCCGGAT
>DATLGW010000292.1:0-4889 GCA_035540315.1 Burkholderiaceae bacterium
TACCCGGAGACCCTGAACCGCTCGGCGGCTTCACGGTACTGCGCCGCAGCGCGCCGCAAGTCCTCGACGCGCTCGGTCTCGTCGCGCCACGGCCTTGCCGCCCGGATGAAGCTGACCGTGCCGAGGATCTCGTACGTGTCCGAGATCTCCGGCGCCAGCGATGCCGACACCGATGCCCAGGCCTCGATCGCGTTCAGATTGCGCGGCGACAGGTTGATGCGGTGCGCCTCCCACAGCACCAACCGCTGGTTCGACTGCACGCGCGCGTAATCGGCGAGGCCGAAGCGCACGGCGTGCCAGCCGACGAAGAACAGCGCGGCAGTCGTTGCGACGGCAACGAGCGAGGCGGCCCAACTGCGTTTCTCTGGCTTTCTCATCGGGCGGCACCCACCAGGTCTTCGACGAATCGCTCTGCCGGCGACTGCGCCTTCGATCGCTTCGAAGCCAGCGCTTGCGCTGCGAACGGCAGCGCGATCAGCACCGAGAACGTGATCGCATGCGACGGGATCTGCAGGTTGAAGTCGACGATCGCATGCAGCGCCATGTAGATGATCGCCATGATCGCGGCGAACGCGGCGCCGCGCACGTATTCGTTGCTGCGGTGGCGCAGGATCCGCAGGCTCGCGACGAAAGCGTACAGCGCGAGCGCCGTCAGCAGCCCGAGCCCGACCAGGCCGGTGTCGCTCGCGATCTGCAGATAATCGTTGTGCGCATGGTTGTAGTAATCGAGGTTGTTGCCTTTGTACGCCATGAACGTCACGTAGAACGTGCCGCCCCCCATCCCGAACCACGGATGATCGCGCACCAGCCCGATCGCTTCCCAGGCGGGACGGATCCGGTCCTCGACCGACTGCTCCTGGCGCTTGCCGCCTCGCTGAGGCGCTGCGGCCGCTTGTTGCGAGGCCTGCATCTGCGCGCTGTCGGCGAGCAGCGGCGTGTTCTGCACGCGCTCGACGACCCGGTCGACCCCGACCCAGGCCCCGATCAGCGCAAGGTCGATGACGACGAAGCTCGCCACCAGGATCATCAGTCCCCGGCGCGTGGTGCCGGCGAAATACGCGTAGATCGTTGCGCTCGCCAGCAGCGCGATGAAGAACGCCGCATTGCCCATCCGCGAGCGGGTCAGGATCAGCGCGATCACGAGCAGCACGAGCACCAGGCGCAGCCGCGCCTTGTCGCTCAACAGCAACTGCAGCCAATCCCGCGCGACCAGCCGCCACGGCCTCGCCTCGCGGGCAGGCGCCAGCCGTCCCATCAGCAGCCCGATTCCGGCGGCAAGCGCGAGGTTCAGGTAGCCGGCCAGCAGGTTCCTGTTCAGGAATGTTCCCGTGACGCTGAGATCCGACCGGGCCGCGACGTCGAGGATCAGCACCGGCGATTTCGTGGTGAACAGCACCACGGCGAGCACGGCCTGGAGCACGCCGCATGCGACCAGTGCGTACAGCAGGATCTTCAGGTCCTGGTCGCTGCGGACGAGAACCGTCACGAGCCAGAACGCGACCAGACAACCGACCGCGACCAGCGCGTACGCAGCCGTCTTCTGCGGTGCAACCGAGATCGTATCGGCGCCGATCGGTGCGATCTGCAGCACGAGCAGCGCGACGAAGGCCGCGAGCAGCAGCCCGTAGGGCCGGGCCAGGAACGCCGGCAGGCTACGTTCGAACCGGGCGCGCTCGCGCCAGGCGACAACCGCGGCGAGCGCGAGCAGCAGCGGCAGCGTCAGCGCGAGCGCCCAGCTGCGGTTGCTGCCGAACGGCAACGGAACGAGCGCAAGCCAGACGCAGAACGCATAGAGGTCCCAGCGGGATCGAGGTGCATGAAGCATGGCGAAGATGCGGGAGTACAAAAGACAACTGGCGGCAGAGCCGCCAGTCGTTGTCCGAATCGATCACTCAGTTCGGGCTTGCCGGAGTCGTCAGCGGCGGATCGTGCAGGTAGCTGACACCCAGGAACCGGTGCGAGCCGGTTTCGTAGTACGCGGCGTTCGCAGCATGCCGGCCGGTCAGGCCGCCGAAGCTCGTCATCACGTGGCGCGCCATCTGATTGCCCGTGGTGATCGTCGACCCCGACTGGAACATGATCATGCCGGAGTTGAAACCGGTCTGGCCGCCGCCGCCGGTCATGAATGCGGTGTTCGCGCCGAACGACCAGAACTTGTTCGGGTCTCCGGCATCCGGACCGCGCGTGTACTCGAGCGACACGATGTGATCATGGCCGCTGCGGTCGAACGTCAGCTGCGTTTGTCCGTTGACCGGCCCGGCACTGGCCGATTCGTTCGTCGTGCCGTTCTCGGTCGTGCGCCGGAACGTCACGAACGCGGCGCCGTCGGCCTGGTCCTGGAACGCGAGCTCTGCGAAGCGCACGCCGTTGCGGTTGCTCAGGTAGAACCCGAGGACGCCGGTCGGCATCGGATCGGCGCTCATGATCAGGTGCAGATGGCTTTGCGGCGTCGAGAACTGATCGTCGATCCGGATCTGCTTGGTCTCGACGCCCGCCGGCGCTGCGCCGACCGTGACGGTGTAGTTCAACGGAGTGCGAGCCGGGCCCGCTGCGAAGGCGGTTGCCGCCGCCAAAACCAACGTACCGCAAATTGCCGTGCGAGCCAGCATCAACGACCCCTCCAAAAATTTGAACTTGATCGGGTGGTGTCGAGGTTATAGCTGCACAGGGACTGCGGCGTCAATTGCGTTTCCCCCCAAGCGTGGCTTTTTTGGACGGCGAGACGACGAACGGTCGATTCGGCATGCCTCAGGAGGGTGAGCAGCGCCGCGAAGACCTAAGTAGAACCACGTGCACCGCGTCGACTGCGGTTCGGCAGCCACTGCTACGTCGTCGCGACCGCGTTACGGTCGTGCTGCGGCGCCGGGGGTTGCGTCAATTCGCCGTTTTCGAGTTTCATGACCAACCGCACGAGTTCGACCTGCCGGCGGATGCCGGCTTTGTGCTTTGCGCGCTTCAGGTGCGAGCGCACGGTCGCGAGCGTCGAGTCGCGCGCCTTTGCGATTTCCGTCAGCGGCTGCCCCGACGACAGCCGGCTCGCGACGTCGTATTCGGCACGCGTCCAGGAGAACAGGCGCTGTGCGAAGACGGCCGCCTGCGCCCGGTCCGGTACGGTTGGCGGTCCGACGACCAGCAGAAAACGTGCGCCGCGCAACGACGGGACTGGCGGGGGCTCGTTCAGCACGCGAAGCTCGTACAGCAGCTCCCCGAGCTCGGCGTCAACCGCACGCAGCCGCAGGCCCCGGTCCTCGGCACCGCCGCGAACGAGTGCGGTCGCGAGCGCGCCCTGCAGCCACAGGTCCGTCGCCTGCGTGCCCAGCAGCAGTCCGCGCGGGCCCACCCGGACGATCCGGCGCTGAATGAGGTCGTCGCCTGCAGCGTTGTACTCGATCAGGCGCCCCTCGCCGGTGAGGAAATACGCGGCCGAGGCGCCGGCGGCAAAAGCGGATTCGCGCACCAGCGTCCGGGTCCGGAAAAGCCGCTCCACGTGCGCCATGTGCTGGCCCAACGCGCGGAACACCGGGTCGAGCTCCGGCTCGAAGTCGGCCGACCGGGTGCCGCGCAGGAATCCGACGTAGTAGTGCAGCGGCTGCGGCGCATCCGGGGCGACGGTGATGCCGCTGACCCAGCGCCAGTCCTGCGGCCGCAGGAAATCGTTGTAGTACTCGGTCTTTTGCATCGCGGCATCGGCAATGATGTCGCTGCCGCGCACCAGATCGAAGCAACCGGGTGCGGCATATCGCAACCCCGCACGGATCGGCGATACGTTGCGGTAGTACTGCTCGTACTGCCGCATCGCGGGATCGTCCACGCGGTATGGAATCCACAGCCCCGTCTGCCGCACCGGAGAGATCGACGTCACGAACGCGCTATTGGCGCTGAGCGCGCGCGCTGCGTTCTGAACGAACCGAAGCCATGCCGACTGATCGGTATAGGCTTCATGAATCAGGCTGACGAGCTCGGACAGTTCCGTGAGTGTGACTGCCTTGGTTCCGGCCATCGTACTGCTCATTGTTGCTTATTTCCCACCCGTCTCCCCTGCGACCGGTTTTGGCGGCAGCGTAATCCCATGCTGCGGAAAGGCGCATCCTGCAAATAGGGTATCTGCCGGTTTTCCGAAGATGCCGAATGCGGCCGTCCGGCCGGCGGCCATGACCATTCGGCCGCGCGCGCAAGACCCCCGGCGGCGAACGCCGTAAAAGCGGGCATGGCACTGCATGCCGTCGCCTGCTGGATCTGGCTCGCGCTCGCCTTGGCGGTCGCGCCGGCTGCAGCCGCCCCGCCGGCGACACAGAGTGCGGCCGAAATCGCGGCGACGGTCGTTTCCGCGACCGGCGATACGACGCTGGTGCGTTCGACGACCGTTCGGACGCCGCTTCGGACAGGCGAGCCGATCCGCGCCGGCGACCGCATCGTGACCGGGGAGGACAGCACGGTCCAGCTGCGGTTCACCGACGGCGGACTGGTGTCTGTGATGGCGCGCACCGACTTCGCCGTCGAGGAGTACCGGCTCGAGCCCGAACGGGAGCGCAGCTTCCTGCGGCTCGCCCGCGGCATGGTCCGGGCCGTATCCGGCAGCATCGGCAAGCGCAACCACGACGATTACCGGCTGAAGACACCGACCGCGACGATCGGCATCCGAGGCACCGAGTTCATCGCGAACGAACGCGTGTGCCGGATCGACTGCCCTGCCGACTTCGCGCCGGGACTCGCGGTGACCGTGCTGCAGGGGCGGGTGGCCGTGACGAGCCAGGCCGGCACGATCGAGGTGCCGCAGGGCGAGACGGCGGTCGTCGGCAGCCGAAGCGCGATGCCGATGATCCAGCGGCCGGACGCGCCGCCCAGCGCCCCGGCGTTGCCGCCGTCGCGAACGCCGCGCGAACCCGCTC
>DATLGW010000293.1:0-1542 GCA_035540315.1 Burkholderiaceae bacterium
ATGTTCTGATCGTCGGCCCGTTCGGGCGGCATGAAACCGGCGCGCATGCCGGCCGCGCTCAGCCGCCAGGTTTCGCCGCCGTCATCGCTGCGCCATGCGCCGCCGCACGAGATCGCGACCAGGATCCGGCGCGAGTCGCGCGGGTCGATGCAGATCGAGTGGATGCCGGGCACATCGTAGCCGCCGCCGAACCACTCCATCCGCTGCGGGGCCTCCCACAGCGGCCGGACCAGCTGCCACGACGCGCCGCGGTCGCGCGAGCGGAACAGCCCGCCGGGCAACGTGCCCGCCCACAGCGCGCCGGGTTCGTCGGCGCCGCCCGGCTCGAGCGACCAGATCAGCGCCAGTTTCCACGCGACGTCCTGGGTCGGCTCGGGCGGCTGCGGCGGATATGCCGGCGCCGCGATCTCGGTCCATTCGCGCGCGCCGCGCTCGCGCCGATGCAGCTTGACGCCGAAATGCCCGAGATTCAGCGCCGCATAGGTCGCGCCGTCGCGCGGATCCGCTAGCATCATCGACACCGGCTCGCCGAGGAACGACACGTCGGCGATCGCCCACGCGCCGTCGCGCCCGACCAGCTCGAACAGTCCCTTTCGCGTTGCGACCAGCGCGCGTTGCGGCATCTGTCAGCCTCCGGTCAATGCCTGCAGCACGTGCACCGTGCTGCCCGCCTCCAGCGGGTCCTGCAATGAAATGCGATCGCGCACGCGCCGGCCGTCGATGAACACGACGACGTGCGTGCGCAGGTGTCCCTGGTCGTCGAGCACGTAGCCGCGCAGCCGCGGATTGGCGCCGAACGCCGCCTCGAGCGCATCGCGCAGCACCGCCGCCTGCGCTTCGACCTCGGGCGTCTCGGTGAAGCGGCGCAGCTGCTGCGTGAACACGACCCGGGCCATGCGTGCCGAGCTCAGACCGGGGTGGGCAGCGGCCGTTGCGCGACGAACGCCGCGACGTTGTCGAGCACCAGCTGCCCCATCGCCTGCCGCGTGGTGAACGTCGCGCTGCCCTGGTGCGGCTGCAGCACGACGTGGTCCATCGTCAGCAGCGCCGCCGGCACGTTCGGCTCGTCGTTGAACACGTCGAGCCCCGCCCCCGCGAGCCGGCGCTGGCCGAGCAGCTCGACCAGCGCCCCCTGATCGACGACCGAGCCGCGCGCGATGTTGACGAAGTAGCCGTCCGGACCGAGTGCCTCGAGCACTTCGCGCGACACGCGCTTCGCGGTTGCCTGTCCGCCCGGCAGCGACGCGACCAGCACGTCGGCCCAGCGCGCGAGCTCGATCAGGTCGTCGAAGTAGCGCCAGTCGAGCGGCTTGCGCTGCGGCCCGTAGTACGCGATGTCGGTATTGAACGCCGCGCAGCGGCGCGCGATCGCCTGGCCGATGCGGCCCATGCCGACGATTCCGACGCGCTTTTGCTGCAAGCTGTCGGTCAGCGGCATCGACCCCTTCAGCCACGCGCCGGAGCGAACGAACCGATCGCCGAGCGCGACCCGTCGGACCGTCGCGATCAGCAGCGCGAACGCGAGATCGGCGACGTCCTCGG
>DATLGW010000294.1:0-3736 GCA_035540315.1 Burkholderiaceae bacterium
GGCGGCGCCATGTGGAACTTCAGCTTGTAGTCGCCCTCGAACTGCGATTCGATTGCCTGCCGGAACTTCGGATCCGCGTGCAGCCGCGCGACTTCGTACTCGTCCTTGTACGCCATCAGCCGGAACGTCGCCCGCGCGACCGCCTCGGTCAGCTTGAAACCCGATGCCGCGCCGATCCGGTCGCCTTCGACCCGGCGCACCCGATCGACCAGCTCGCGATAACGCTGCGCATACGCGGCATTCTGATAATCGACCAGGAATGCCTCGCGAATCGCGATCAGCTGATCGAGGTCGGATTCGTTTCGCACCTGGCCCGGGGGACGGCGGAACTCGACGACTTTCGGCTCGGACTGCGGCCGCGCGAAGCGCTGCACCGCGACCAGGTCGTGCGCGGCCCGGCGGCCCCAGGTGAATGCGTCGCGGTTGCGCTCGATTGCGACGCCGTTCAGCTCGATCGCCCGCTCGAGCGCGACCCGCGTCAGCGGGATCCAGCCTTTCTGCCACGCGTAGCCGAGCAGGAACGGATTGGTGTAGATCGCATCGCCCAGCAGCGCGACCGTCAGCTCGTTCGCATCGACGAAATCGATGTCGCGCTCGCCGGCCGCATCCAGGATGTTGCGCTTGAGCGCCGCAACCGGCGCCTGCCAGTCGCGCTGGCGCAGGAAGTCAGAAGTTGGGGACACGTTGTCGTTGATCACTGCGGCCGTCACCGATTGGCGCAGCCGCGACAGCGCATCGTTGCCGGCGGCCACGACCAGGTCGCAGCCGATCAGCAGGTCGGCCTCGCCGGTGGCGATCCGCGTCGCGTACAGCTGCTCGGGCCGGTGCGCGATCCGCACGTGCGAAAACACTGCCCCGCCCTTTTGCGCCAATCCCGCCATGTCGAGCACCGACACGCCCTTGCCTTCCAGGTGCGCGGCCATGCCGATCAGCTGCCCGATCGTCACGACGCCGGTGCCGCCGATTCCGGTCACCAGGATGCCGTAGGTCGGCGTTCCCGACTGGTCGATCGCGACGATCTGCGCCGGCTCGGGCAACTCGGCAATCGAAGCCGGCAATGCGCCCTCTGCGCGCGCGCCCGAGCCCTTGCGCAGCGCGCCGCCCTCGACCGTCACGAAGCTCGGGCAGAAGCCCTTCAGGCACGAGTAGTCCTTGTTGCACGACGACTGGTTGATCCGCCGCTTGCGGCCGAACTCGGTATCGACCGGCTCGACCGACACGCACGCCGATTGCACGCTGCAGTCGCCGCAGGCCTCGCAGACGGTCTCGTTGATCACCACGCGGCGCGCCGGATCCGGATAGCCGGGCTTGCCGCCGACGATCCGCTTGCGCCGCCGCCGCTTCTCGTTCGCGCAGGTCTGGTCGTAGATCAGGATCGTGACGCCCGGGATCTCGCGCAGTTGCCGCTGCACGTGATCGAGGTGGTCGCGATGGTGGATCTCCACGCCCGAGAACGTCGGCGTGCGCCGCACTGCGTCGTATTTCTCCGGCTCGTCGGTGACGACGACGACCTTCTTCGCACCTTCGGAGCTCATCTGCGCGACGATCTGCGGCACCGTCAGCGTGCCGTCGACCGGCTGCCCGCCGGTCATCGCGACTGCGTCGTTGTACAGGATCTTGTAGGTGATGTTGACGCCGGCGGCGACCGCCGCGCGCACCGCCAGCGATCCGGAATGGAAATACGTGCCGTCGCCGAGGTTCGCGAAAATGTGCGATTCCTTCGTGAACGGCGCCTGCCCGATCCACGGCACGCCTTCGCCGCCCATCTGCGTGAAGAACTCGGTGCGCCGTTCGGGCATCCACGTCGCCATGTAATGGCAGCCGATGCCGGCGACCGCGCGCGAGCCCTCGGGCACGTGGGTCGACGTGTTGTGCGGGCAGCCCGAGCAGAACGTCGGAACGCGGTTGACGATCGCATGCGGCGCCGCGAGCGCGCGCTCCTTGGCCTCGATGATCGCCAGCCGCGACTCGATCCGCGCGCGGATCTCCGACGGCAGCTTGCCGTCGGGCAGCTTCGATGCGAACTGGCCGGGATTCAGCAGCCGGGCCGAGATCGCCTTGGCGATCGTCGCCGGCGACAGCTCGCCCATCCCGGGCAGCAGCCACGGCGCCTGCGGCATCGACCATTCGCCGCCGCGGCCGTCGCGCTCGTCGAACTTGCCGTACACGCGCGGGCGCACGTCGTCGCGCCAGTGGTACAGCTCCTCCTTCAGCGCGTATTCGATGATCTGGCGCTTTTCCTCGACGACCAGGATCTCGTCGAGCCCGGTCGCGAATTCGCGCACCGTCGTGGCCTCCAGCGGCCAGACGACGCCGCACTTGAACACGCGGATGCCGAGCCACTCGCAGGTCTCGCGATCCAGGCCGAGGTCGTCGAGCGCCTGCATCGTGTCCAGGTGCGCCTTGCCGCTGGTGACGATGCCGAACCAGGCGCGCGGGGAGTCGATCACCGTGTGGTTCAGCCGGTTCGCGCGCACGTACGCGAGCGCCGCATACCACTTGTAGTTGAACAGCCGCGCTTCCTGCTCGAGCGGCGGATCCGGCCAGCGGATGTTCAGCCCGTGCGGGTCGTCGTGCGGATACGGGAAGTCGTCCGGGATCACGATCTGCACGCGATCGGGGTCGACGATCACCGACTGCGACGCCTCGACGACCTCGGTCACCGCCTTCATTCCGACCCACAGGCCCGACCAGCGCGACATCGCCCATGCATGCAAGCCCAGGTCGAGATACTCCTGCACGTTGGCCGGGAAGAACACCGGCAGCCCGCAGGCCTTGAAGATGTGGTCCGACTGATGCGGCAGTGTCGAGCTCTTGGCGCCGTGGTCGTCGCCGGCGACGACGATGACCCCGCCGTGCCGCGACGTGCCGGCGGCGTTCGCATGCTTGAACACGTCGCCGCAGCGATCGACGCCGGGCCCCTTGCCGTACCACAGGCCGAAAACCCCGTCGACGCTGCGCTTGTCCGACAGCGCGAGCTGCTGCGTGCCCCAGATCGACGTCGCCGCGAGATCCTCGTTCAGCCCCGGCTGGAACACGACCTGGTGCTTCGCCAGGTGTGCCTTGGCCTTCCACAGCGCCTGATCGAGCCCGCCCAACGGCGAGCCGCGGTAGCCGGACACGAATCCGGCGGTGTTCAGGCCCGCGGCGCGATCGCGTTCGCGCTGCAGCATCGTCAGGCGCACCAGCGCCTGGGTTCCCGACATGAAAGCGCGCCCGCGCTCGAGCGTGTACTTGTCGTCGAGCGTCACTTCGCGCAGCGCACGCTCAAGATGCTCGCGCAGCGCCGGATCCAGCGGTGCATTCATCGCGACTCCTCCAGCGAAAGATCGTGTCTTCGTGGGTCCGTTGCGGGCAGCCGGTCGCCCGCCCGCATCGACGCGACCGGCCGGCGCTTGTGGCGCCTCGGTCGATTCCGATTATCGCTCAATCGGCGCTGCCTCCGCGTCGTGGTACCGACGGATTGGCTCGCGCGGCCGCCCCGCCGCGCGGCGGATCGGGCGCCGGCGCAACGTCGGGGGCGGCGCCGTCCTGCGCGCGCCGCCCGCGTTGCCAGCGCTCCATCGCGCGGCAGACGGCAACGTAGAAGACCGGCACCAGCAGCAGGCCGAGCACAGTGGCCGTCAGCATTCCGCCCATCACCGCAGTGCCGATCGCCTGCTGGCTGACCGCGCCGGCGCCGCGCGCGAACGCAAGCGGCGTCACGCCGAGAATGAACGTCAGCGCCGTCATCAGC
>DATLGW010000295.1:0-3151 GCA_035540315.1 Burkholderiaceae bacterium
CGCGCATGCGTGACCTGCGCCTGCAGCGCCAGCGCCGAGACCGCGCGGCCGTGCTGCCGTGCCAGCGCCGCGACCGCCTGCAGCAGCTCGGGCGTCTGGCTGCGGCCGGCGAAGGGAATCGACGCAACGCTCATCGGGACACTACCGTTTCTGTTCGTAAAACTCGGCCAGCCGTCCGACCGCCGATTCGATCTGGTGCCGCGCGATCGCCCGATCGACGCCTGCCGCCTCGAACGTCAGCTCCGCGTTCGCGAGCTCGGCGTATGCGTTCAGCAGATCGAGCAGATTGCGCCGGCCGATCTGGAACTGTGCGCGGTAGACCTCGACGACCTCTTCGGCCACCGCGATCTGCCCGCGCGCGATCGCCTCGCGGCGCCCGGCGGATTCCCATTCGCGCATCGCCATCCGTTGGCGTTCGGCGATCGTACGCATGTTCTCGGCCACCGCCGCGTTGGCGCCGATCACCGCGGCCGCCGCCGCGCTCTCGGCCGCGGCCGCACCCAGATCGAATGCCGGCCAGGATAGCACCAGCTGGGTGGCGCGGTGCGCGCCGGCAGTGGCCTCGACGTCGACGCGCGGCCGGCGCGCCGCCTTCGCGACCTCGATGTTCGCTTCGGCCGTCTGCAGCTGCTGGCGCGACGCCACGACCTGCGGGTGCGATTCGATCGCCGCCTCGCCGATCACGCCGACCGGCGAGGGCATCGGCGCGGGCAGCGCGAATGCATCGAGCGGAATCGGATGCGGGTAGAAGCGGGCCAGCGCCTCGAGCGCCGACGCGAGCTCGGCCTCTCGGTCGGCCACCTGCAGCTGCACGAGCTCCTGGCGCGAGCGCGACTGGATCAGGTCGTAGCGACGCCCTGCATCGATTCGGACGATCTCCTCGAAGTCGCGCGTCAGCCGCTGGTGTCGCTCGAGGTTTCGCCGTGTGGCCGCCAGCAGCTGGCGCGCCCGCACGACCCGCAGATAGGCGATCGCCGTCGCGGTTGCGACTTCCTCGCGGGTGGCGAGCTCCTGCGTGGCCAGCGACTCGGTTCGCAGCTGCTCGCGCTCGATCGTCGCCTCGATGCCGCCGCCGGCCCACAGGTTCAGCCGCGCGCGCGGCTGCGCCAGGTTCACTGCGGCGCCGGCCAGCCGCTGCGCGCCGACGACGTCGATCGTCGGATAGTGCAGCGCCCGGGCCCGATCGATCTCGAAGCGGGCGACATTCGTGTTCGCACGAGCGAGCGCGATCGACGGATACGTCTGGAGCGCGGTGCGTACGACTTCATCGATCGGAACTGCGGCGGCCGGCGACGACGAGATGCCGATGACCGCGATCAGCGCCGCGGTGCGGCCAGCGCGAACGGGCAATGCGGGATCCCCTGGCAGAAGAATCCGCAAGTCTACCGCAGCGGATCGTGGCCTCAGATCGGGAATCGTACGGGCTCCGGCTCCGGGAGCCAGACTGCGAGCGGCGGCGCAGCGGGCGGCTGTGGCGCGGATCCTGCCGCCTGCGGCGGGATCAGCAGTGCCGGAGCGTCGTTTGCGCCGGCCTCGAGCACGTCGGCGGTTTTCAGCACGGTCGCGACCGCAGCCGCCGGCGCGGCGGCGTCGGCCGATTTCGCTTCGAGAACCAGACCGGCGGCCTCGGACCCATCGGTCGCCTGCGCCTCGATACCGGATCCGGCGGCCGCGCTGATCGTGATCGTGTACGGGTTCGACAGCGTGCCGGCGCCGCCGGCGGAATCGACCACTCGCGCGGTGTACTGGTGCGTGCCCGGCGGCGCAGTGTCGGTGAACGTCCACTGCAGCCCGCTCATCACCGCCGTTCCCACTGCGGTGCCGTTGCGCAGCACCTGCACCGACTGCCCTGCGGCCAGCGCCGCGCTGATCGCGCCCGATAGCGTCGGTGTCGTGTCGTTCGTGGTTCCGTTGCTCGGGACGGACCCAACCCCCGGCGGCATGTTGTCGATGATCGAGTTGATCCCGACCAGCTGCCGCACGACCGATACCGCCTGCGAGACCGCTGCACCCACGTTGCCAGCCAGATCGGTGGCGGTGGCGGTGACGGTGGTCGCGCCCGAGCTCGGGATCACGGCGCTCGACCACGTCGTCGACCACTGGCCGTTCGAGCCTGCAGTGGCCGTCAGCACTCCCACGCCCCAGGTCACGCGGACGCTGCTGCCGGGCTCGGCGGTGCCGCTGATCGTGACGCCGGCGGCCGCCTCGGCGGCGTCGACGACGTTGTTGCCGGCGACCGTATTGAGCGTCGTCGCCGGGGGCACGGTATCGACGCGCAGCAGGTAGGCCCCGCTCGCCGCTCCCGGAGTCCCCAGCGACCCGACGACACGCGCCGTATACGAGTGGACGCCGTCGGTCACTGCGGCGTCGGTGAACGTCCAGCTGGTGCCGGCTGGACTGATCGAGCCGACGACGGTGTTGCCGCGCAGGATCTGCAGCGTCTGGCCTGCAGCCAGCGGCCCGCTGAGCACGCCGCTCAGCGTCGGTGTCGTGTCGTTCGTGTAGCCGCCGGTCGGCACCACGCCGGTGACCGGCGCCTGATTGTCGATGATCGACGTGATCGAGACCGTCTGCGCCGGCGGCGCGAACGTAACCTGGATCGCATATGCGGCCGATGTCGCGCCGACGTTGCCGGCCGCGTCGACCACGCGCGCCGCGTACGAGTAGGCGCCGTTCGCCAGCGTCGCGTCGGTGAAGCTCCACGTGCCGCCGCTGACGACCGCGGTGCCCACTGCGGCCCCGTTGCGAAGCACCTGCACCGACTGAAACGCGCCCAGCGGCGCGCTCAGCGTTCCGTTCAGCGTGGGCGTGCGGTCGTCGGTCGCGCCGCCGGGAGCGATCACGCCGACCAGCGTCGGCTGATCGTCGACGATCGATCCGATCGACGCCGTCTGCGACGGCGGCACGGTGATCACCGTCACTTGATACGGCTGCGACGCTGCGCCTTGGTTGCCGGCGACGTCGATCGCGCGCGCGGTGTACTGGTGGCTGCCGTCGGGCACCTGCGCATCGGTGAAAGTCCAGCCGGTGCCGTCGACGGTCGCGAGTCCCACCGCAGTGCCGTTGCGCAGCACCTGCAGCGACTGATTCGCCGTCAGCGCGGCGCTGACGGCGAATCAGTCGCTGCAGGTGCTGCGCAACGGCACTGCGG
>DATLGW010000296.1:0-7849 GCA_035540315.1 Burkholderiaceae bacterium
CGCTGCAGGTGCTGGCGACGGCGCTTGCGCCCGATGGCGGCGCCGCGCGCGTGCTCGGCCGCGACGTCGTCGCCGATGCGGCGTGGGTCAGGGCGCGGATCGGCGTGGTGTTCCAGGAGCCGACGCTGGACGATCGTCTGAGCGCGGCGGAGAACTTGCGGATCCATGCGGCCTTGCACCGGGTGCCGCGCAGCGCGGCGCGCGCACGAATCGCCGATGCGCTCGCCGCCGCGGGAATCGAGCCGGCAGCGCGCCCGGTGGGGCTGCTGTCGGCAGGAATGCGGCGCCGGCTCGAGCTCGCGCGCGCGCTGCTGCACCGCCCGGCAGTGCTGCTGCTCGACGAGCCGGCAAGCGGCGTCGATGCCGCCGCGCGGCGCGGTTTCTGGGAGCGGCTGTTCGCGCTGCGCGGCGACGGGCTGACGGTGTTCGTCGCCACGCATGCATCGGGCGAGGCCGATGCCTGCGACCGCGTTGCGCTGATCGACCGCGGACGGCTGCTCGCCTGCGGTGCGCCGGCCGAGCTCAAGCGCACGGTGCTCGGAGGCAACGGCGGCAGCCTCGACGACGTGATGGTCGCGCTGACTTCCGGCGGCTCGCTGCGCGACGCGGCTGCGCTGCCGCCGTCGTGGCCGGCTCGGCCGAGGATCGTCTGATGGCCGGGTTCGCTGCCGCGTCCGATCGCGGACCGCCGGTCCGGCCGACGCTGTGGCTCGACCCTCGCGTCGTCGCGGTGCTGTGGCGTCGCGAGGTGCTGCGTTACCTGCGCGACCGTTCGCAGCTGTTCGGCGCGGTGTCGCGCAGCGTGTTGTGGCTCGCGGTGCTCGGATTCGGCCTCGGCGCTGCGTTGCGCGACATCGAGGGCTACACGTACGCGCAGTACATCCTGCCGGGCGTGGTGATGCTCAACATCCTGTTCGCGTCGCTGCAGTCGGCGTTCGCGATCGTCTGGGATCGCGAGCGCGGCATGTTGCGCCAGGTGCTCGTGTCGCCGGCGTCGAGGCTGTCGATCGTCGCCGGCAAGGTCGCCGGCGGCGCGACGGTCGCGCTCGTGCAGGGCGCGATTCCGCTCGCGTTCGCTCCGTTGCTCGGTTTGCGGCTGACGCTGGGCGCGGTGCTCGCCGCCGCAGTCGTGATGTTCGCGATGGGGGTCGCGATCACCGCGTTCGGCGTGGCGGTGGCCACGCGGATCCGCAAGGTCGAGAGCTTCGGCAGCATCTCGAACGGCATCGTGCAGCCGCTGTATTTCCTGTCGGGCGCGATCTTCCCGCTGAAGGGCGTGATCGGCGGCGTCGGTTTCCTCGATCTGCCCGAGTCGCTGCGCGACGAGCTGCGGCGGCTGGGAATTCACGCGATCGGCGGCGGCTGGCTGGTCGAGCTGCCGGCGTGGCTGCAGGCGTTGGTGCTCGCGAACCCGATCAGCTACGGCGTCGATCTGCTGCGCGCGGTCACGCTCGGGTTCCGCCAGCTGCCGCTGGCGGCCGATCTGCTGGTGGTCGCGACGCTGCCGCTGGCGACCACGCTGGCGGCCGTGGTGTTGCTCGACCGGATGCGCAGCGCGGGGCGGCGATGATACGGCGCGTGCGTCTGGGGCGGCGGCGATCGCTGCAGCGGCTGGCGGCGCTCGCCGCTTCGATTGCGGTATCGGACGCAAAATCGGCGGCGAATTCGCCGCAAGCCGCGCTGCGCCCGGTGCGCATCGGCTTGCTGCGCTACGGGACGGTCGCGTGGGAGATCGACACGATGCGCCATCATCGGCTGGACGTCCGGCACGGCGTGACGGTGCACGTGCGCGAGCTTGCGTCGAACGAGGCGCTGAAGATCGCGTTGCAGGCGGGCGCGGTCGATCTGATCGTCACCGACTGGCTGTGGGTCGCGCGGCAGCGCGCCGACGGCGTTCGCTACTGCTTCGTGCCGTATTCGTGCGCGGTCGGTGCGCTGCTCGTGCCGGCCGCGTCGCCGCTGCGCTCGCTCGGCGAGCTGCGCGGGCGCCGGGTCGGCGTGGCCGGCGGGCCGCTGGACAAGAGCTGGCTGCTGTTGCGGGCGCTGGTTCAGCGCGACCACGGCTTCGACGCCGGCGGCGCGCGCGGCGATTCCGAGCCGGTGTTCGGCGCTCCGCCGCTGCTCGCGGCCGAGCTGCAGCGGGGACGGCTCGATGCGGTGCTGACCTATTGGCATCACGCGGCCCGGCTGCAGGCCGCGGGCGCGAGAACGCTGGCGAGCGTGTCGCAGATCATCGCGGCGCTCGGCATCGCCGCCGACGTGCCGATGCTGGGATTCGCGCTGCACGACGACTGGGCCGAGCGCGATCCGCAGGCGCTGGCGGGTTTCGTTGCCGCATCGCTGGCATCGAAAGCGCTGCTCGATCGCAGCAACGACGAATGGCATCGGCTTGTTCCGCTGCTCGGCGCCGACGATGCGGCAGTCGCCGCCTCGCTGCGCGACGGCTATCGCGCCGGCATCCCGCGCCGCTGGGGCGCGCGCGAGCGTGAAGCGGCCGCTCAGCTGCACGCGATCCTCGCGCGCATCGGCGGCGAGCGCCTGGTCGGCCGCGCTGCCGCGCTGCCGCCGGGAACGTTCTGGCCCGGCGCGCTGTTCTGACTGACGGTGTCAGCGAGGAGCCCAATGCGCACGACCGCATCGCACCCCGGCACGACCTGGCAGGTGCTCGCGTCGCTGGCCACGTTGCTGCTCGTATGGCACGTGGTCGCCGCAGTGGCCGACGATCGGCTGTTCCCGACGCCGCTCGACGTCGCGGCGACGCTGTTGCGCGAGCTCGCGCAGGGCGATCTGGCGTGGCACCTGTCGGTGACGCTGATGCGGGTCGCGGTTTCGTTCGCGATCGCGATGGCCGGCGGCATCGCGCTCGGCATCGCGCTCGGACGTTTCGCGGCGCTCGATCGCTGGGCGCGGCCGTGGGTCGTCGTCGCGCTGAACGTGCCGGCGCTGGTCGTCGTGATCCTGTCGTACGCCTGGCTCGGGCTGGTCGAGCTGGCGCTGCTGGTCGCGGTCGCGGCGAACAAGATCCCGAACGTCGCGCTGACGGTGCGCGAGGGCGCGCGCTCGCTCGCCCGGGACCTCGACGAGGTTGCGCACGTGTACCGGTTCGGCGCGTTCGCGCGGCTGCGGCACGTGATCCTGCCGCAGCTCGCGCCCTATCTGTTCGCATCGGCGCGCAACGGGCTGGCGCTGATCTGGAAGATCGTGCTGGTGGTCGAGCTGCTCGGGCGCTCGAGCGGCATCGGATTCCAGCTGCATGCGCTGTTCCAGCTGTTCGACGTCGCGGCGATCGTCGCCTACTCGGTGGTCTTCATCGGCTGCGTCGTCGCGGTCGAGGCGCTGGTGCTCGGTCCGCTGGAGGCGCGCAGCGTGCGCTGGCGACGCTGATGCTGTCGATCGCGATCCGCCGCAAGTCGTTCACGCTGCCCGACGGCAGCATGCGGCCGCTGTTCGAGAACCTGTCGCTGCAGGTTCTCGACGGCGAAGTCTGCGCGATCGTCGGACCCTCGGGGGTCGGCAAGAGCTCGCTGCTGGCGATTGCCGCAGGCATCGATACGGCGTTCGACGGGGAGGTTGCGGGCCGTACGGCGCCGATCGGATTCGCGTTCCAGTCGCCGCGGTTGCTGCCGTGGCGCACGGTCGAGGAAAACCTGCGGCTGGCGGCGCCGCAAGGCGGCGTCGACGCGGTCGGCTGGCTGCACGCGGTCGGCCTCGACGGCGAGGCGGGCACCTACCCCGAGCGGCTGTCCGCCGGAATGGCCCAGCGGGTGGCGCTGGCGCGCGCGCTGGCGGTGCGGCCGGCGCTGCTGCTGCTGGACGAGCCGTTCGCGACGCTGGACGAACGCACCGCGACAGCGATGCGGGGCCTGCTCGCGCACCGCCTCGACTGCGACCGGCCGACGACGCTGATCGTGACCCACGATCCGGCCGACGTCGCGGCGCTCGCGGACCGCGTGGTGGCGCTCGCGGGCTCGCCGGCGCGGATCATCGACGACGCACCGGCGGCTGCCGCTGCGGTATGCTCGACGCTGCAACAGTCGCAACGACGATGATGACGCTGTCCCCGCCCAAGCTCGAGCACGTGGCCGATCTCGAGGTCTTCGTCGATGCGCCGATCGAGGTCGGCGCAACCGATGGCGGCCTGCGTCGATTGATCGCGATCACCGGCGGCACCGTCGCGGGGCCGAAGCTGCGCGGCCGCGTGTTGCCCGGCGGCGCCGATTTCCAGATCGTTAGGCCCGACAGCGTCGCAGTGCTCGACGCGCGCTACGTGATCGAGCTCGACGACGGCACCCGCGCGTTCGTCAGCAACCGTGCGCTGCGTCGCGCCACCCCCGAGCTCACCGCGAAGCTGATGCGCGGCGAGCCGGTCGATCCGGCGCTCGTGTACTTCCGCTGCGTGCCGGAGTTCGAGGTGCCGCCCGGGCGGTGGCGCTGGCTAGCCGAGAGCGTTTTCGTCGGCACCGGCGCGCGGCGCCCCGACCGGGTCGAGCTGTCGATCTACCGCATGTGCTGAGCTTTCGCGCAGCGAGCACGCCGCCCGCGCGCGCAGCCGAGCCCCGCGCGCGCCGATGCCGAAGCTGACGTCCTGCGGAGTCGTCGTCGTCGGCGATGCCGGCCAGGTGCTGCTGTGCCATGCGACCGGCGCGCGCCACTGGGACATTCCGAAGGGGCTCGCCGATCCGGGCGAAACGCCGCGGGCGGCGGCGATCCGCGAGCTGTACGAGGAGGCCGGCGTGCAGGCGGCGCCCGACGAGCTGCTCGAGCTCGGCGAATTCGACTACCGGCCGGGCAAGCGCCTGCATCTGTTCGCGATCCGCCGCGACCCGGCGACGCTCGATCCGGCAGCCTGCCGATGCAGCAGCCTGTTCTTTCACCGCGGTTGGCGCCGCCAGGTGCCCGAGGTGGACGCCTATCGCTGGGTTCCGGCGGACTCGCTTGCGCAGTTCTGCGCGCCCGCGATGGCGCGGGTGCTGACGCGGCTCGATCTGTCGGCGCTGTCGCGCCGGCTCGCGTGATCGGGCGAATCGAGCCGGAAGAATCGCCTGATCTCTGCAATGCGCGCGAACGCGTCCGCGCGGCCGAGCTCGATCAGCTGACGCGTGTAGCCGGGCTCGAACAGCAGATACGACGCCAGGCCGGTGCCTCTGCGGTCGGTCGCGCCGATCAGCCGCAGCATCGACCGCGTCGTCCACGGCAGCGAACGCACGTGCGGTCCGGCCATTGCATCCAGCCGCCGGCTCGGCAGGATCACGAGCAGCTCGATCGGGCGCAGCAGGCTGCGGTCGCGCTTGTAGCCGGGAATCAGCGTCAAGGTCCGGTTGATCCGCGTCAGCCGTTCGATGTCGCTCGTCAACCCGTCGAGGAAGATGCTGGCCAGCGCGTGGCTCGCGATCTGCGCGAGGCTCGGGTACAGGTATTGCGAGCCGGTGTGCGCGGAGTGGACGGTTCCGAGCTGCATCGCGCCCGATCCGATGACGACGATCCGATCGGCGCCCAAATGGATCGCCGGCGACAGCGGCGCGACCTCGCGCATCGAGCCGTCGCCGAAATATTCGCGACGACCGTTCATCGCGAGCGGCACGGCCGGGAACACGAACGGAATCGCCGCCGATGCCAGCACGTGCATCGCGTCGAGCTCGGTGCGGCAGGCGAGCCGCTGCGTGCGAAACCACGGCTCGACCGGGTCGCGAGACTGGAAATACGTGACGTGCTGCCCTGACGTGTAGCTCGACACCGCGAGCGACAGCGCGTTCAGGTGCCCGGCCCGCTGCAGCTCGGCAATCCGACCGAATGCGATCGAGCGCTCGATCAGCTCCGCGAGCGGCGCATTGTCGAACAGCGACCGCGGCCGGCTGCGAATCATCCAGCCCAGCGTCAGCGCGCCGAGCCAGTGCGATGCATTGCGCAGCGCGCCGACTGCGTCGACGCGGTAGATCTGCGCCGGCGTGATTTCGCTCCACAACGACACCAGCCGTTCGATCGCCGCGGCAAAATCGTCGCAACCCGCTGCCAGCGCCGCCGCGTTGACCGCGCCGGCCGAGGTGCCGCAAATGACCGGGAACGGATTGCGCCCGGCGGGCCAGCCGTGGTCCGCGAGGATCTCGCGCAGCGCGTCGAGCACGCCCGCCTGATAGGCGGCGCGAGCGCCGCCGCCGGTGAGCACCAGACCGGTTGCAGGCGCCGGCAGCGCCTCGGCAGGCCGTAGTGCCTGTCGAAGCCCTAGAATGGCGCTTTTCGCAGAATCCGACACCATGGCCGTCAAGCTCGCGCGTCCCGACCCCGCCGCCTTGTTCGCCATTGCCGGCGTCGAGCTCGGCACGGCGAAAGCCGGCATCCGCAAACCCGACCGGCGCGACGTGCTGATCGTGCGGCTCGCGTCCACGGCGCGCAGCGCCGGCGTTTTCACCGGCAACCGCTTCTGCGCCGCGCCGGTGCGGGTGTGCCGCGAGCACTTGGCCGGCGGCGAACCGATCCGGGCGCTGGTCGTCAATACCGGTTGTGCCAATGCCGGCACGGGCGAACAAGGCCTGGCCGATGCACGGTCGACTTGCGCCGCGGTGGCGAAGCTGATTGGCGCCGGCGCAACGCAGGTGCTGCCGTTCTCGACGGGCGTGATCCTCGAGCCGCTGCCGATGCAGCGGCTGCTGGCCGGATTGCCGGCTGCAGTGCAGGCGCTGTCGCGCGACGGGTGGTCGCTCGCGGCCGAGGCGATCATGACGACCGACACCGTGCCGAAGGCCGCGTCGCGGCAGGCGACGATCGCAGGCAAGCGGGTCGCGGTCACCGGCATCGCGAAAGGCGCCGGAATGATCCGGCCCGACATGGCGACGATGCTGGGATTCATCGCGACCGATGCGGCCGTGCCGCAGCCGCTGCTGCAGCGCTGGGTGCGCGAGGCCGCCGACGCGAGCTTCAACCGGATCACGATCGACGGCGACACGTCGACGAACGACTCGTTCGTGCTGATCGCCAGCGGCGCGGGCGAGCTGACGATCGGCGACGGCGACGGCGATTCGCCGGCAGCCGCGCAGCTGCGCTCGCTGGTGATCGAGGTCGCGCAGCAGCTCGCGCAGGCGATCGTGCGCGACGGCGAAGGGGCGACCAAGTTCATCACGATCGACGTGGCCGAGGCCGGCACCGCGGCCGAAGCGGCCGCAGTCGCCTATGCGATCGCGCACTCGCCGCTGGTGAAGACTGCGTTCTTCGCATCCGACCCCAACCTGGGCCGCATCCTGGCGGCGATCGGCAACGCCGGCATCCGCGATCTCGACGTCGACCGCGTCGAGCTGTTCCTCGACGACGTGCACGTCGCGACCCGCGGCGGCCGGCATCCGGCGTACCGCGAGGAGGACGGCCAGCGCGTGATGAAGCGCGACGAGATCACGGTGCGCGTGAAGCTGGCGCGCGGCACCGCGTCGACCGTCGTCTGGACCTGCGACCTGTCGCACGATTACGTGTCGATCAACGCCGACTACCGCTCCTGAATTCATGGAATCCCTCGATACGCTCGCCGCGCGCGCACAGACGCTGCTCGATCGCCTCGACACGTTGTTGCCGCAGGCGGCGCCGACCGACTGGGACGCGGCGATCGCGTTTCGCTGGCGTCGCCGCGTGACCGCGTTCGGCGTCGCCGGCTGGTTGCAACCGGTGCGGATGCTGTCGCCGATCCGGCTGTCGGACCTGAAGCACGTCGACGAGCAGAAGCAAACGGTCGAGCAGAACACGCGCCAGTTCGTCGCCGGGCTGCCGGCGAACAACGTGCTGCTGACCGGCTCGCGCGGCACCGGCAAGTCGTCGCTGATCAAGGCGTGCCTGAACGAGTATGCCGCGCAGGGACTGAGGCTGATCG
>DATLGW010000297.1:0-4346 GCA_035540315.1 Burkholderiaceae bacterium
GCTCGCGACGATCGAGGCGATGCTGGGCCGGCCGCTGCCGCCGGACTGGTACGGCGGCTTCGTCGTCCGGCGCGACGCCGCGCTCGCCGCGAAGGTGCGCGCGGTGGCCGGCGTTGCCGAAGCGATCGGCGCGATCGCCGCGGCCGGAGTGCCGTTCGCGGTGGCTTCGGGCGCCGATCGCGCGAAGATGCGCGTGACGCTCGGCGCCTCGGGCCTGCTCGCGCAGTTCGCGCAGCGGATGTTCGGCGCCGACCAGGTCGAGCGAAGCAAGCCGGCGCCGGACGTGTACCTGCTGGCTGCAGGCGCGCTCGGCGTGTCGCCGAGCCGCTGCGTCGTCGTCGAGGACACCCCGACCGGCACCCGCGCCGGCGTGGCCGCCGGCGCGGCGGTGCTCGGCTATTGCGCAGCGAGCGACCCGGGCGCGCTGCTGGCGGCCGGCGCGCACGGCGTCTTCGACGACATGCGGCAGCTTCCGGCGCTCGTGCTCGAGGCTGCAGCCCCGGCCGTCACGACGAATCCGGGGGCGGCATGGCAGTGATCGAATCGCGGCTGAATCCGCGCTCCGACGAGTTCGCCGCGAACTCGCGCGCGATGGCGGCGCTGGTCGCCGATCTGCGCGACAGGACCGCGCAGGCTGCCGCGGGCGGCGGCGCGTCGGCGCGCAGCAAGCACACTGCGCGCGGCAAGCTCTTGCCGCGCGAGCGGGTGAACCTGCTGCTCGATCCGGGCACGCCGTTCCTCGAGCTGTCGCCGCTGGCGGCGCTGGACATGTACCGCAACGAGGCGCCGGCCGCCGGCATCATCACCGGCATCGGCCGCGTGTCGGGCGTCGAATGCGCGATCGTGTGCAACGACGCGACCGTCAAGGGCGGCACCTACTACCCGATGACGGTCAAGAAGCACCTGCGCGCGCAGGAGATCGCGCTGCACAACCGGCTGCCGTGCATCTACCTGGTCGACTCGGGCGGCGCGAACCTGCCGAACCAGGACGACGTGTTCCCCGACCGCGAGCACTTCGGGCGGATCTTCTACAACCAGGCGAACCTGTCGGCGCAGGGGATTCCGCAGATCGCGGTCGTGATGGGATCGTGCACCGCCGGGGGCGCGTACGTTCCGGCGATGAGCGACGAGTCGGTGATCGTGAAGAACCAGGGCACGATCTTTCTCGGCGGCCCGCCGCTGGTCAAGGCGGCGATCGGCGAAGTCGTGTCGGCCGAGGAGCTCGGCGGCGGGGACGTTCACACGCGGCTGTCGGGCGTCGCCGACTGGCTCGCGCACGACGACGCGCATGCGCTCGCGATCGCGCGGCGCATCGTGTCGAACCTGAACCGGCGCAAGCCGGCCGCGCCCGATCTGCGCGAACCGGTGCCGCCGCGCTACGATCCGCAGGAGCTGCACGGGGTCATTCCGACCGATACCCGCAAGCCCTACGACGTGCGCGAGGTGATCGCGCGGATCGTGGACGGCTCGGAGCTCGACGAGTGGAAGGCGCGCTTCGGCACGACGCTGGTGACCGGCTTCGCGCGGATCCACGGCATGCCGGTGGGGATCATCGCGAACAACGGCATCCTGTTCTCGGAGTCGGCGCAGAAAGCCGCGCACTTCATCGAGCTGTGCTGCCAGCGCAAGATCCCGCTGGTGTTCCTGCAGAACATCACCGGGTTCATGGTCGGCAGGAAATACGAGAACGAAGGCATCGCGCGCCACGGCGCGAAGATGGTCACCGCGGTGGCGACCGCGCAGGTGCCGAAGTTCACGCTGATCATCGGCGGCTCGTTCGGCGCCGGCAACTACGGCATGTGCGGCCGCGCATATTCGCCGCGCTTCCTGTGGATGTGGCCGAACGCCCGCATCAGCGTGATGGGCGGCGAGCAGGCCGCATCGGTGCTCGCGACCGTGCGCCGCGACGGCATCGAAGCGCGCGGCGGCACCTGGAGCGCCGACGAGGAAGCGCAGTTCAAGGCGCCGATCCTCGCGCAGTACGAGCACCAGGGGCATCCGTATTACGCGACTGCGCGGCTGTGGGACGACGGCATCATCGATCCGGCCGACACCCGGCGCGTGCTCGCGCTCGCGATGTCGGCGGCGATGAACGCGCCGATTCCGGACACGCGGTTCGGGGTGTTCCGGATGTAGCGCTGCGGCGCGCGCAGGTCGCGATGCGGCAGCTGCTCGACCCGCAACTGATCAACGGCGCGCTCGGCGATCCGGGGCTCTACGTCGACCTGCGCGACGAGCGCCGCGCGCTGCTCGTCGACCTCGGCGACCTGCGGCGGCTGCCGCCGCGCAAGCTGATGCGGCTGACGCACGTGTTCGTCAGCCACACGCACGTCGATCACTTCGTCGGCTTCGATCAGTTGCTGCGGGTGCTGCTCGGACGCAAGGACCGGCTCGTGCTGTGGGGCGGACCGGGTTTCGCCGACCAGGTCGAGCACAAGCTGCGCGCCTACACGTGGAACGTGATCCACCGCTACGAGGTGCCGATGACGCTCGAGGTCAACGAGCTCGCGCTCGACGGCAGCGCCCGGCACGCGTCGTTCTGCAGCCACGAGCGCTTCGAGCGCCGGATGCTGGACCGCTTCGCGATCGAGGACGGCGTGCTGCATGCCGACGACAGCGTGCGGGTGCGCGCGGCCTTCGTCGACCACGAGATGCCGTGCCTCGCGTTCGCGATCGAGGAGACGACGCAGATCAAGGTCTGGCGCACGCGCCTGGACGCGCTCGGGCTGCCGACCGGGCCGTGGCTGACGCGGGCCAAGCAGGCGATTCGCGCGGGCGCGCCGGACGACACGGCGATCGAGATCCGCTGGCGCGACCGCGACGGCGAGCATCTGCGCACGCACTCGCTGGGGGCGCTGCGGCCCGCGTTCGAGCCGGTCGCGGGCCGCCGGATCGGCTACGTGACCGACATGCGCTTCACCGGCGACAACCTGCGCGCGCTCGATGCGCTGCTGGCGGACGTCGATCTGCTGTTCATCGAAAGCGTGTTCCTGCACGAGGACGTCGATCACGCGACGCGCAAGAACCACCTGACGGCGCGGCAGTCGGGCGAGATCGCGCAGCGCCTGCGCGCGAAGACGGTCGTGCCGACGCATTTCTCGCCGCGCTACGAGGACCGCGCAGCCGACGTGATCGCCGAGGTCGCCGACGCGGCAGGGTCCGACGTGACGGTGCTCGACCCGCTCGCTGCAGCGCCAGCGTCGTGAATGCGTCGTGCGGGTGGGGCCCGCAGCCGAACGGCCCGCAGTGCGAGAACCCGCGGATCTGGATCACGAGCTTTCCCGCGACAGGCTCGGCAGCGGCAGATCGCGGGCCGCCTCGGCGATCGCTTCGCGGCAGCGCTGCGCATCGCCGACCTGCTCCATCAGCAGCAACGCGAGCCGCGCGAGGAACAGGCTCTCGCGTTCGCGTCCGGCCTCGCTGATCGCGAGGCAGCATTCGCGGTACAGCGCATCGCGTTCGTTCGGTTGCAGCATCTTCAGACCCTGTCGAGCTCGCCGGCGTCGATCGCGGCGACCGCGACCGCGCGTGCCAGCGCATCGCGCAGCTGCGCCGGCGCCGGCCGCAGCCAGCGGCCCGCGACGTGCGCATCCGGGCGCACCAGCCAGACGCCGTCGCCGAATGCGGGCGCGGTTCGGCCGTCGGGGTCGCACAGCCGGATCCGGGTCGTGCCGGCCCGGGGTTCGCCGCGGCGGGCGACGACGACGGTGCGAAACGGCACCGGCCCGCGCTCGAGCCGCCGCAGCTCGCGGTCGAGCTGCGGCGAGACCGCTGCGTCGGCCGAAAACACCAGCGCAGTCCAATGCGGCCCCATCGCATCGCTCAGGTGACCGACTCCCGCCGGCCCGCGCACCGGCGACTCGGGCAGCGGCGCGCCCGGCGCCGACTGCGCCGGACCGGCGTCGCCGTCGGCGTTCAGCGGCGAGTCGTCGTACGCGATCGCCGACGTCTGCCTGGGGTTCGCGAGTTGCGCGATGTCGGGATGCCGGTGCGCAAGCGTCAGCGCCGCCTCGCGCATCAGCGAGAACCCGCGCGACGGCGGCGCCATGAACTCGGTCGACTGAATGGCCGCGGCGGCGTTGACCCGGAACGCATGCAGCCGTTCGGCGTCGTAGCTGTCGAGCAAACCCGGGGCCGCCCATCCCTGCAGCACCGCGGCGAGCTTCCATCCCAGGTTGTACGCATCCTCGAAACCTGAGTTCAATCCGCGCACGCCGAAGATCGGCAACGCGTGCGCGGCGTTGCCGGCGAACACGATGCGGCCGTGCCGGTAGCGCTCCAGCGTCATCGCGCCGGCCCGATAGGCGCTGATCCAAACGATCTGCCACGGCAGCTGCGCCTCGCCG
>DATLGW010000298.1:0-6606 GCA_035540315.1 Burkholderiaceae bacterium
CGCCATACCAGTGAGCGCGTCAGCGAACGCGACAGCGTGCGCAGCAACGGGGCTCCCGCAGACGACGTCATCGTGGCGTTCGCTGCCGGCAAGTTACGCGAGACCGCGGCCGCCTACCCGCATCGCAGCCCCGGCGTCTGCAGTGCGCCGCCGGTCTGCGCCGGCGGCGCACCGGCATGTCCTCAAGCTCCAGTGCAAGGAATGACCTTGAACTCGACGCGCCGGTCGATCGCGTCGCGCGCGTCGTCGGTGCCGAGGCCCGAGATGGCTTCACTCGAGCCTTTGCCCGTTGCAAGGATCTTGCGGACGATTGGCTCGCGGCCCCCGGTGATCTCGTTGCGCACGTATTCAGCGCGCGCCTGCGACAGCCGGACGTTCAACGGCTCAGGCCCGGTGCGGCTCGAGTGCCCGGAGACCTCCAGACATTCCGCGCCTGAGCGGGTGCGCTTGCCGATCTCGCTCAGCCAGATCTTGTACGGCCCACTGACCTGTTCATCGGCGACGAACAGCGTCGATCCCGGCCGAAAGAGAAATTTCACGCCCAGCCGCTTGCGCTCGAGTCCGTGATCGACGATTCGGCCGAAAGCCTCGGCTGCGTCTTCCTTGCGCCCGAGCTTCCAGGTCGTGAGATAGATGCCGTTGAAGACGCGCATCGAATCGGCGGCGCCGGCTCGCTGCGCGCCGCGGTACAGGTCGAGCGCCTCCTGGTAGCGCCCGGCTTCGTACGCGTTGATCGCGTCGTTGATCATCGCGGCCGAGAGGATCTTGTCCCAATACTCCGCCTTGATCTGGTCGCCAGGCTTGGTGCCCTGGCAGGTGCCGACGTAGCCGATCGTCCCCGCGTCGGACGACCAGGCCGGCGCATCCTGGAAGAACAGCGTCGGCGTATGGTCGATCCCGTCGGGGCGCGCGCGAGCGAATCCCTTGGAAACGATTTTTCCGCTGCGCAAGTCGATCAAAGCAAGGCAGACGCGATACCACTCGCGCGGTCCCGCATTCTTGCCTTCCATGTCGACCGGTGTGAACGTGCCGATGAACAGCAACGGCGCCTTCGCCAGCATGTTGCTCGAGAACGGCGCCATCTGGAACTGCGGGAACTTCTCCTTGACCAGGCTGCTGATCGTCGCGCCCATCGCTTCGGTCGCGCGGGTGCGGACCCAGGTGTTGCCGTCGATGAGCGGATCGATGACGACGGGGAAAGGCTGCGGCGCCCCCGGCGGCAGCTGCGCGTTCTTGAAGAGATTGTTGGCGGCGAACAGGATCGCTTCATCCACCGGCATGATCGGCGGCGGAGGCGGCGGCGCGGCGGCTGTCGGGGCAGGTGCAGCGGCGGCTGGGGCTGAGGCGGCTCCCGGCGCAGGTGCGGAGGTTTGCGCCGCCGGCGCGGCGGCTGCGGCTCGACCCGGGGCTGGCGCGGCCGCTGCGGGCGCCGATGCCGCTGGCGCAGCAGTCGTGGTCTGAGACGCCACGGGCGGTGTGCCGCGCGACGTGGTTTGGGAATCGCGGCCGTATCCGAACATCGAACAGCCACCGAACGCCGTCGCGAGCGTGAGGACGGCAATGCCGATCCACGGCCGAGATGCT
Organism: Burkholderiaceae bacterium; assembly: GCA_035540315.1. Taxonomy (GTDB): domain Bacteria; phylum Pseudomonadota; class Gammaproteobacteria; order Burkholderiales; family Burkholderiaceae_E; genus DATLGW01. Next base: position 1,585 of record DATLGW010000298.1, read on the forward strand.
GCAGCGTTGCTCATCACTTGCACTCCCTTCTCAAGAAGTTCGTATGGTCGTCGGACAGACTCTCGCCTAGCGACAGCCGGCTCAGCAGTTCGGAACACTGGTTGGCTTTGCCGCGACCGGTCTGTCGGGCCGATGAGATCGACGCTCCACCGCGGATGCCGTAATCCGCTGTCGAAACCGGCAACGGCTCCGCGGACGCGGTCTTCGCCTCGGCGTCGGCGCGCGCCGCCAGCAGCGCTTCCTCCGCGGCACGCACCTGGTCCTGCAACCGGAAGAACTCCCGGCGGATCGCCTCGTCTGTGGTTAAGGCAGCGGCCGTAGCCGGGGCGGTTGCGGCAGCGGGCGGTATGGCGACCGCGGGCGGCGACATTGCCGCCGTGGCGGCCGTGGGAGCAGCCGATGCGGCGGGTGCCGGGGTCGGGGGCGCGGGCGCAGCTGCCGCCTGCGTCGGCCGCGCGGCCGCAGGCGGCGACTCCTCGAGCGACGCGGAGGGTACAGATGGCGCAAGGCCGGCGGACTGCGCAGGCGGCGGCGCGCCCGGCGGCGCTGCGATGGCCACAGTGCTCGTCGGCTGCCGCGCCTCGACTTCGATCATCCGCAGCCGCGCCTGCTCGAGCAGTTCTCGCGTCGATGCAAGCTCCTTCTCGAGTTTCCGGACCCGCTCCTGGCGGGCGAGTTCGGCCGGATCGGGACCGGTCCTCGGATTGAAGCTGAAGTTGACAGTCAACGACGTGTTGACCCACGGAACCTGCCGCTCCTGCGTGTCTCGCAGCACCTTCACGCGCACGTTCTTGAACATCTGCTCGACCTCGAGCCCGGGGACCGACATCTCCTCGGCGAGGTGCTTCGTGTATACGCTGTTGGCACCCTCGGGTCCGTCTTCGGCGGTCGCGCCCGGAGCCGACGCATACGCGATCAGCGTGCCGCGTGCGGCCATTTCGGCCAACCCGCCTCTGATCTGGAGGTTCCGCGTGCGTCGCTTCGGGAACGGATCGTTGCGACAGGCATCCAGGATGATGATCCTGGCCTGTGCGCGCGCACCTTCGAGCCGGCTCACGAAGATCTCGTCGATATCGACCGAATCGTCCTTGACCTCGTACTCGCTCTGCAGATTGATGTCGACCGGCAGCAGGTAATTGCGACCTTCGATCTGAATTCCGTGCCCGGCGTAGTAGAAGACCGCGACACCCTCCTTCTCGTACAGCGAGTTCAGGAATGCGCGCAGCACCCGGCGGAATTCCCGCGACCCCAGGTTCAGGTGCTCCTCGACCTCGAACCCGAGCGTGCGCAGCTTAGACGCGATGAGACGGGCGTCGTTCTCGGGATTCGCAAGCGGCAGCGTGCGGTACGCCGCGTTACCGATGACGAGCGCCCGCCGCACACCGGGAGAGCCGGGCACTTCAGCGGCGATCGCCGCTGCAGGGAATACCCATAGCGCTGCAATGCAGGCGGTCCATGCGAGAAGCCACCGCGCGAGCCCGACGGTTCGCCGGGCGGCTCCCTGCGTCTTCCTCGTCTCCTTACCCTGCGTTGCCATGTCTGTGCCGGGCGGCGCCACGGTCCGCGACCCAACTCATGAGACATTTTCCGCAACTGTACCGGAACTCCGGCGGATGCGGTGCATCGAGCTTCTACGCGCGCTCGCCCGCGCAGCGCAGCCAGAGCCGCCGGGCGCCCAGGCTCAGCGCGACGATCACGAGCGCGATGACCGCAAATGACAACAAGCGCCCGGTGCCGAGCTCTCCGCCCGCATAGCTCCAGACGAACGAGAACGGCAAGATCCCGATCAAGGAGGCGACGGCGTAAGTCGAGAAGCGCAACTCGCGCAGAAGCCCGAGCGCGAAGCTGATCACATCGACCGGGAAGATCATTCGCAGAATGACAATACCCCCGAAGCCGACGTCGCGCGGTATCTTGCGCTCGAGGCGGTCGACCGCCTCGAGCGAGACCAGCCGCTCGAGCCAACGGCGCCCGAGCCGGGCGAGCCAGAACGCAATAAGGCAGCCGAGCCACCAGCCGGCAGCGCTCAGCAGCCCAGCCAGCAACACGCCCCAGATGCGCGTCGCGAGCGGCAGCAAGGGCAGCGAGGAAAAAGGAAGCAGAACCACTGAAGCTGCGCCCAACAGCACGTACGCTACGGCGCCCAACAGCGAATGTTGCTCGATCCAGCGCTGAACCTGTTCCAGCTCCGACTGATGCGACCAGGCGAAGTAGGTCGCAGCCAACAGCGCCGCGACAGCCGTTGCGATGATCGCTGCGGCCTTGACGTCGCGCCGGCTTCGCCAGCGTGTCCCGGATTCAGTGGTCATTCGAACGCTTCAGGCGCGCAGCGGAAGCCGGCAGCCTTCGAGGCAACTCGACCACAGCGATGTCCCCCACGACCCTCAGCGGATCGCGTAGATCGTGGGGGCGCCGCCTTGGGGGATCGCGTAGATCTTGAACGACTCGGTCTTCGGGCCGCTCATGCCGGGCGAACCGCTGGGCATTCCTGGCAGCGTAATCCCTGCGATCGGCGGGCGCTCGGCGAGCAGCTTGTGCACGATATCGACCGGGACATGCCCCGAGACCACATAATCCTGCAGCAGCATCGTGTGGCAACCTTCGAGCTCTTCCGGTACGCCGGCCTGTTGGCTGATCTGCGCCAGCTCGTTCGTCGGCTCGACGGTCACGTCGAATCCGTTGTCGCGAAGATAGTTCGCGTATTCGTCGCAGCAGCCGCACTGCGGAGTCTTGTACAGCACAGCGTTGATCGGTGCGGCGAGCGCCGCGAGCGGCAGCATCAGTGCAAGCGCGACGGCTGCGAGACGATGAGTTCGTTTCATTGCGGTTTTCCAGTTAGGTTGCAAGTCAGGCCACACGCAGCACGGTCATCATTCCCGAGACCTGATGGTCCGTGACGTGACAGTGCACCATCCAGTCGCCCGGGTTATCGGCGACGAACGCGACGTCGACGGTCTCGCGAGGCGCAACCAGCACCGTATCGGCCCACTGCCGGTGCGGCACCGTCACCCCGTTTCGGCGCAACAGCTTAAAGCTGTGCCCATGCAGATGCATCGGGTGCCACCAGGCGGATTCGTTACGCAAGGTCAGCACGTAACTGCGGCCGAGCTGCAGCGTGCGCAGCGGTGGCATCTGCGCGTGCCCGTCACCGGTCATCGAGTGACCGTTGATCGCCCAGGCGGCGCGGTGGCTTCCGCGATGCCCGCCCCCGCCCATCATTCCGCCCTGCAGCTTGAGCTCGACGTGCTCCGCGGCGACCAGGTCCGGCTCTGGCAGCGGGTTGGGCGGCAGGCGCAGCGGTGCGACGTCGAATGGATGCGGGTGCAGCGGCGGCCGATCGGCATAGGACAGGTCCGTGAGCCGGTAGGCGAGACGATCGTAGAAGTCGTCGACGACGCGATAGCGTCGGCCGGGGACTCCCTGCATGTCGAGCATCAGATCGATGCGCATCGCCGGACCAAGCAGCACGCGCCCGTCCTCCGGCTCGTGCGGATCGCACGGCTGCCCATCGACCGCGACCACAACGGGCCGGTGCTTCTCGAAGCGCAGCGCCATGATCCGCGCCAGCGACGCGTTGACAAGCCGCAAGCGAACACGTTCGCCGGCTCTGACCGGCTCGGCATCCGAGACAGCGCCGTTGAGCGTGACGGTATTGCCGACGCGCCCTGCCATCGCCGCTTCCATTCGATTGCCGAAGCCGCCGGCGACTTGTGCGTCCGGCCGCAGCCGCCAATCCGCGAGTACCCACAGCAGATCGCGATCGACCTCGACAGCGCGCCGTTCTTCGACGATCAGCGCGCCGGCCAGTCCGCGGCCGAGTTGTCTCAGGCTGTCGGCGTGCGGGTGATACCAGAACGTGCCGGCATCGGGCGGCGTGAATTCGTAGACGAAGGATTCACCCGGCGCAATCGGTGCTTGCGTCAGCCCCGGAACCCCGTCCATCGCGAATGGAAGCCGAATGCCATGCCAATGCACCGTCGTCGCCTCATCGAGCCGGTTCTCGACCACGATGCGCATCGGCTCGCCTTGGCGCGCGCGCAGCAGCGGCCCGGGTACCTTGCCGTCGTACGCCCACACCGCCGTCTGCGGATGCTGGGGACCGGCCAGCGATGCGTGCGCGGGCATCGTCCGCAGCCGATACCCGGCGGCCGCGGCTCTGGCTGGCTCCAGGGGCAGCGCTGAACTCAGCATCACGCCGGCCCCAACCTGCAGGAATGCGCGCCGCGAAGCGGTCGCGCCGGAATTGATTGTCACTGTCTTCGATCCTCGATCGCCACACGAACGCGACGCGCGGCACGCGGCCGCCGTCGGCAGCACACCCTTCGAGCGACCGCGGCAACGCGCTCGCCCAGACGCCGGTCGCACGCAGCGGCCGGCGCAAGCTCAAGCGAAGCGATCGGATCGTGGGGGGCGAAGATCTGGCGCGAGCGCTCGGCCAGGCGGAAAGACCTGGGCGCGGCAAACGCAGTCGGATCCGCGGGATTCCACCGCGAACAAGAGACTCGGCAGCAGCGCGACCGCGGGTGCCGCACAGAGCGGCAGACAATTGGCCGCGGCGGACTCGTCCGCGCCACCGAGGCCGTCACAGCAGTCATGCACGGCCGATTCGTCGTCCATGACGTCGCCCATCGTATCGCCCGGTGCGGCCATCTTCGCGGCCATCATCGTGGCATGGACTTGCGACAGCCCGAAGCCCATAGCAAGCCAGCCCCCAAGCAGCAACACGAGAAGACGTCGTGACCGCGAGCAGATCATGAGCCAGAAGTTACCATAGCCGCACAGCGATACCAACTGCGTTCGACCGAGCGCGTGTGAATTCGAGATCACAGCACGAAACGGTTCCAGCTGCCGTAGGTTTCACCGCTGAGCCGCCCGCGCGGCAGGCTGAGGCCGATCAGAACCAGTCCGATCGCAACGCTGCTCCAGGGCGAGGCGCTCTGGGCGCCGGCCAGCAGCCACGGCGCCGCGATCAGCCACACGCCGAACGCTGCATTGACGAAGCGCAACGGCCGCGCGACGTCA
>DATLGW010000299.1:0-5255 GCA_035540315.1 Burkholderiaceae bacterium
AAACCCGCTCTCCAGGATCCGCCGGCGCACGAGGATACGACGCTGCTGCGAGCGAGCCGCTCGATGCCGCAAGCGGCGACCGCCGCTGCGAAGCCCGACCCGGCACCGACAGCACCCGTCGCCGCAAAGGCCGATCAGGCACCGGCGACCGTGCCCGCCCCCGAGCTGCGCGAAGCCCGCACGGCACCGGCGACGATTCCGCCGCCCGCCCGCGATGCGATCGCGACCGATGCCGCTCGACCCGCTGCCGCCGAAGCCGCAGTTGCGGGTTCCGCTGCAACGATGCCCGCGCTCGCGCGCCCATCGCGCGCCGACGCGACACGCGCACTGAGCGCGCGCGCAGCGACCGCCGCGGCGGCGCAGTTCGCGCACGCGTCGCGCGCCGCGGCCGCCGGCGCGCGCGGATCGAAAGCGGCGGCCGACGCAGTGACCGCTGCGATCGCAGCAACCGACGCCCAATCGGCAGCGGAACGACTCGCGCCTCCGGTCACGACGAACTCGACCGGCCCGCTGCCGACGCCGCTGGCAGGGCTGCAGGACGCGCCGGCTGCCGAGCGCGGCTCGCAGTCGCCGGCGGCCGCTTCGTACCCGCTTCCGACACCGCTGCGCGATCCCGGCTTCGCCGCCGCGCTGGCGGATCGCGTGCGGATGATCGTCAACGCGAAGCTGCAGTCGGCCGAGCTGGTGCTCAATCCGGCCGAGCTCGGGCCCGTGCGGATCGAGGTCTCGATGCAAGCGGACGCGGCCACCGTCAGCTTCACCGCCTCGCATCCTGAGACGCGCAGCATCCTGGAGCAATCGCTGCCGCGGCTGCGCGAAATGCTCGGCAACGAAGGGCTGCAACTGGGCGGCGCTTCGGTGGACTCGGGCGGGGCGCGGCGCGAGTCGGCCGGCGCGGCGCCGGCGTCGCGCCGCAATGGTTCCGGCACCGACGCCGACCGCTCGGTCGCCGCCGCAACGCCGGACGGCGCCCAAGTTGCGGGCGCGCCGCGCCACGGGGGGCGCGTCAGCCTGTTCGCCTGATCGGGTCGAACGCAACACGCCGCTTCCCCGGCGCGCGGCGCCTGCGGCGCACCGCCCGACGCAGACCGCGAAGCGTTGGGATGAACGGCCGCGGCCGCCGGACCGGCGGTTCGCACACCGCGTCGCCCGCGAATAGCGCCGGCCGAACCGCGCTTTTCGCGGCCTTCGGCGCCTCAAGTTCTTCGAATATTCACTTCGTAGTCGGCCACGCCCGCGCCGACCCGGAGACCGGATGAGCACGTCTGCTGCCACACTCGAGAATTCCCCGCCGAAGCGCAGCAAGCGATGGATCCTGTTCGCGCTGCTGGCGCTGATCGCGGTCGGCGCAATCGGCGCCGGCGCCTGGTGGTACCTCGACGAACCCGCAGCCGACGATCCGGCGGCGCTGGCGAAGGCCGCCGAGAAGCGCAAGCGCGAGCACGTGTTCGTCACGCTCGAGCCGTTCGTCGTGAACCTGTCGAATCGCGACAGCGAGCGTTATGCGCAGATCGGCGTGGTGCTCGAGGTCGACAACAAGCGGACCGCGCAGAGCATCGACGGCAAGATGCCGGCGGTGCGCAACGCGATCCTGCTGCTGATCTCGTCGAAGACGTCGCTCGAGCTGATTCCGCGTGCCGGCAAGGAGCAGCTCGCCGCGGAGATCCAGACCGCTGCATCGAGCGTGCTCGGCTGGGCGCCTGCCGCTGCGGCGCCGACCGCCAAGCCCGCCGCCGACAAGGGCGCCGCGAAGTCGCCGGACGCGGGCAAGCCGCGCGCGCCGGGCGCGGCGGCAGGCCCGCCGCCGCCGGTCGTGCAGGTCCACTTCTCGTCGTTCATCGTGCAGTAACGCCATGGCCGATCAATTCCTGTCGCAGGACGAGGTCGACGCGCTGCTGGAGCCGAGCGGCCAGACCGCAGCGTCGCCGCTCGACGATGCGCCGCAGCTGCGCGTGTTCGACGGCGCGCGGCTCGACCGCATCGGGCGGCGCCGGATGCGCGCGCTCGAGACGATCCACCGCGGCTTTGCGCGCAAGCTGCGCGAGTCGGTTGCCGAGTTCCTGCGCTGCGACGTCGAGTTGCAGCCGGGTCCGATCGCCGCATCGCAGTTCGACGCTTTCGCGGCATCGCTGTCGATGCCGTCGAGCCTGAACGTCGTTCGCGTACGCCCGCTGCAGGGCAACGGGCTGGTCGTGCTCGACGCCGCGCTGATCTCGCTGGTCGTCGAACGGCTGTTCGGCGGCAGCGTCGCCGCGACCGCGGCCGCGGAGCCGGCGCGCGAGCTGTCGCAGACCGAGCAGCGGCTGGCCGCGCGGCTGCTGCAGATCGCGGTCGAAGACTACCGCGCCGCGTGGAGCGGGTTCTATCCGCTGCAGCTCGAGCCGGTGCGCGCCGAGGCCGAGCTGCGGCACGCGGCGATCGCGCTGCCGGCCGACATCGTCGTCACCGCGGCGTTCACGCTGCGCGTCGGCGAAGCGAGCGGGACGCTGCGGCTCGCGATCCCGTACGCGACGCTGGAGCCGATTCGCGAGACGCTGTTCGCGCCGGTGCACGCCGAGCCGACGCGGCCCGACCGGCACTGGGTCGCGCGGCTGAGCGAGCAGCTGCAGGACGCCGAGATCGAGCTGTCGGTCGAGCTCGGCCAGTCGCAGGCGAGCGTCGCCGAGCTGATGGCGCTGAAGCCGGGCGATTTCGTCGAGCTCGATCTCAACGAGACCGTCGTCGCCCGGGTCGGCGAGGTCGCGCTGTTCGAATGTCGCTTCGGCACGTCCAACGGCCGGTATGCGATCCGGATCCACGAATTCCTCGGCGGCAATCGCCCCCGCCCCGCCGACGCCTCCCAGGGAAACCGCAAATGAGCACCGCCCCCGATTCCGGATCGAGCTACGAGGCCGTGCCGGCCGACGGCGCGCAGACGCTGGCGCCAGCCGAGCGTGTCGACGACGCGTCCGGGCTGTTCCCGAACCTGTCGGCCGCGGCGTCGGCCGATCAGCGCCAGGACATGGATCTGATCCTGGACATCCCGGTGCAGCTGTCGGTCGAGCTGGGGCGAACGCGAATCGCGATCCGCAACATCCTGTCGCTTGCGCAGGGCTCGGTGATCGAGCTCGATGCGCTGGCCGGCGAGCCGATGAACGTGCTGGTCAACGGCTGCCTGATCGCGCAGGGCGAGGTCGTGGTCGTCAACGAGAAGTTCGGCGTGCGTCTGACCGATGTGGTGACCGCATCGGAGCGGATGCGCCGGCTGCAGCGGGATTGACCGCAATGACGCCAACCGCATCGATCGGGCCGGCGCTGCTGGTGTTCGTCGCGATCATCGCGCTGATCCCGGCCGCGCTGTGGCTGCTCAAGCGGATCCAGCTCGGCGCAATGCCGAACAATCGCCTGCTGACGATGGTCGGCGGCTTGGCGGTCGGACCGCGCGAGCGGATCGCGATCGTCGAGGCGCAAGGCCGCTGGCTGATGATCGGGATCACCGCCCAGTCGATCTCGCTGCTGGCCACGCTCGATCGCCCGCCGCAGGACGACGCGGCGGCCGCCGCGACGCCGCCGGCCGGCGCCGGCGCGGCGTTCGCGCAACTGCTGTCGCAATGGAAACGCAATGCGTAGTGCTTCGCTGATCGCGGCCGCATCCGCCGCAGGGGCGCTCGCCCTGTTCGCCGCCGTGCCGGCGGCCGCCCAGGGGCTGCTGTCGGTCAACGCGACCCCCGCCGGGTCCGGCACGATGTATTCGGTGCCGATCCAGACGATGCTGGCGTTCGCCGCATTGTCGTTCCTGCCGGCGATGCTGCTGCTGATGACGAGCTTCACCCGGATCGTGATCGTGCTGTCGCTGATGCGCCAGGCGCTGGGCCTGCAGAGCGCGCCGCCGAACCAGGTGATCATCGGCCTGTCGCTGTTCCTGACGCTGTTCGTGATGGGGCCGACGCTCGAGCGGATCTATCAGGACGCGTACCGGCCGTATTCGGACCAGAAGCTGAACCTGGAGCAGGCGGTCGAGCGCGGCGCGTCGCCGCTGCGCACGTTCATGCTGCGGCAGACGCGCGAGTCCGACCTGGGCCTGTTCGCGCGGATCGCGGGCGTCGATCCGAAGACGACGCGTGCCGACGACGTGCCGATGCGGGTGCTGATCCTCGCATTCGTCACCAGCGAGTTGAAGACGGCGTTCCAGATCGGATTCCTGGTGTTCATCCCGTTCCTGATCATCGATCTGATCGTCGCGTCGGTGCTGATGTCGATGGGAATGATGATGGTCTCCCCGGTGCTGGTCGCGCTGCCGTTCAAGCTGATGCTGTTCGTGCTCGCCGACGGCTGGACGCTGCTGGTGGGCTCGCTGGTCGCGAGCTTCGGATGAGGAAACGCTGCCGATGACTCCCGAGCTGGTCGTTTCGATCGGGCGCCAGGCGCTCGAGCTGATGCTGATGGTGGCCGCGCCGATGCTGCTGGTCGCGCTCGCGGTCGGCCTGCTGGTCAGCTTCCTGCAGGCGATCACGCAGCTGAACGAGGCGACGCTGTCGTTCCTGCCCAAGCTGGTCGCGATCTCGATGGCGCTGACGCTCGGCGGCCCGTGGATGCTGTCGTTGCTGGTCGAGTTCCTGCAGCGCACGCTGATCGGAATTCCGCAGTTCGTCGGCGGCTGATCGCAGCCGTCCGCAGCAGCGCCGCCTCGATGATCTCTTTCACCGAAGCGCAGCTGGTCGCGTGGCTCGGCTGGGTCATGCTGCCGTTCTTCCGGATCCTGGCGCTGTTCAGCGCCGCGCCGGTGCTGTCGCAGCGGGCGGTTCCGATGCGCGCGCGCGTCGGCCTGGCGCTGCTGGTGGCCGGGACGATGGCGCCCAGCGTCACCGCACCGCCCGCCGGCTTCGACCCGCTGTCGCTCGCTGCGGCCGGATTCATCGCGCAGGAAGTCGCGGTCGGGCTGGCGATCGGCTTCGTCGCGCGGCTGCTGTTCGCGGCGTTCGACCTGGCCGGCGAGATCATCGGGCTGCAGATGGGCCTGTCGTTCGCCGGCTTCTTCACGCCGCAGGGCAGCCAGGGCAACGCAGTGGGCAGCTTCCTGACCACCAGCGCATCGCTGATCTTCGTCGCGATGAACGGGCCGCTGCTGATGATCGCGGCATTGCTGCGCAGCTTCACGACGCTGCCGATCGGCAACGTGCCGTTCGAGTTCGCCGCCCGCTTCGATCCGCTGGCGCTGGGCGCCGAGGTGTTCGCGCTCGGGCTGGTGATCGCGCTGCCGTTCATGGCGCTGATCC
>DATLGW010000300.1:0-2726 GCA_035540315.1 Burkholderiaceae bacterium
CTGCTGTACTGCGGCCTCGCCGCGGCGATCGACGTCGTCGTCGGCGTGGCGATCGCCTACCTGATGCTGCGCACGCGGCTGCCGGCGCGGGTGTCGCTCGACTGGATCGCGTCGGCGGCGCTCGCGGTGCCGGGCGTGGTGCTCGCGATCGGCTATCTGAGGCTGTTCCGCGGCGTCGAGATGCCGCTGTCCGACGGCGAGCTGCTGACCGCGACCTGGGTGCTGATCATGATCGCGTATGCGATCCGGCGGCTGCCGTATGCGCTTCGCTCGTGCGTGGCCGCACTGCAGCAGCTGCACCCGGCGCTCGAGGAGGCCGCCGAGACGCTGGGCGCCACGCGCGCGAGGATCCTGCGGCGCATCGTCGTGCCGCTGATGGCCGGCGGCATCCTCGCCGGCTTCGTGACCAGCTTCATCACGGCCGCAGTCGAGCTGTCGGCGACGATCCTGCTGACCACCCGCGAGAGCCAGGCGCCGATGTCGTACGGCATCTACCTGTACCTGCAGAGCGTGTCCGGCCGCGGCCCCGGCGCGGCGCTGGGCGTGATCGCGGTCGCGATCGTCGCGCTCGGCACGTTCGCGTCGAACTGGCTGCTCGAGCGCACGCGTGACGACGCGGCGGCGGGCGACGCGGCGGTGCGGACCGAGCCGCTGGCGCGGCCCGGCGCCGCCTGACGAAGCGCGAGGGAAGCCGCGCCGCATGACGATCCGCAAGGTCGCCGTCGAGTGCCGCAACGTCGCGCTGTCGTACGGCGCGACCGCCGTGCTGCGCGACGTGGACCTGCGGATCGAGCCGGGCGAGTTCTTCGCGCTGCTCGGGCCCTCCGGATCGGGCAAATCGACGCTGTTGCGGCTGATCGCCGGATTCGCGCAGGCCGACCGCGGCGAGGTGCGGATCGACGGCAGCGACGTGTCGGCGATCCCGCCGCACCGCCGCAACGTCGGCATGGTGTTCCAGAACTACGCGCTGTGGCCGCATCTGACGGTGTGGGACAACGTCGCATTCGGGCTGGTCGAGCGGCGGCTGCCGAAAGCGCAGATCCGCAGCCGCACGCAGGCGGCGCTCGAGCTGGTCGGGCTGGCCGATCTCGGCCAGCGGCGGCCGAGCCAGCTGTCGGGGGGCCAGCAGCAGCGGATCGCGGTCGCGCGCACGATCGTCGTCGAGCCGCAGGTGCTGCTGCTCGACGAGCCGCTGTCGAACCTGGACCGGCAGCTGCGCGTGCAGATGCGCGACGAGCTGCGATCGCTGCAGCGCAAGCTGGGGATCACGACGATCTTCGTCACGCACGACCAGGAAGAGGCGATGACGACGGCCGACCGGATGGCCGTGCTCGATCGCGGCGTGGTCCAGCAGGTCGGCGCACCGGCAACGCTGTACGATGCGCCGGCGAACCGCTTCGTCGCCGCCTTCGTCGGCACGACGAACCTGCTGCCGGCGCAGATCGCGGGCCGCGACGACGCCGGCGTGCTGCTGGTCCGGATCGACGGTCTCGGGCCGCTGCGGGTGGCTGCCGACCGCGCTTGTGCGACGGTCGGCAGCCGCGTGCACGTCGCGCTGCGGCCGCACGCGTTGCGGCTGCTGGCGCCGGGCGCACCGCGGGCGCCGCAGCACGACCGCGACGACGGCGTGTTGTGGTTCGATTCGCGGGTCGATTCGGCCGAGTTCGCCGGCGAGTTCACGCGCTATCGGCTGCGCAGCGGCGCGCAGACGCTGATTGCCGATCAGCCGCATTATCTCGGCACCGAAACGTTCCGCATCGGCGCCGAAGTGCTCGCCGGGATCGACCCGGCGCAGGTGCGCATCCTCGGCGATTAGCGCATCAGCGAAAGCGCCGACGGCGCGCGCGAGGGTCCAGACGAACGAATCGCGCGCCGTGCCCGCGCGTCACGAGCCGTCGCGCTGCAGCACGACGAGCTGCGGCCGCGCGCCGTCGGCCTTGCCGGTGATCGGCGCCGGCGGCAGCGAGTCGTCTCCGGGCACGATCGTGAAGCGGTGCTCGAGCGAATACCAGCGCCCGGTCACGTCCGGATCGGGCGCTGGCTCGCCGTCGTGCGCGACGTACCGGCCGATCAGCGCGCGCGTGACGCCGAACTGAACGTCGCTGTCGAGGTTCGGATCGTCGCTCGAGTACACCTGCGAGAACTGCGTCTTGTATCCGGGCTTGTGGATCAGGAAATGGATGTGCGCCGGCCGCAGGTTGTGCCGGCGCTGCGCGCGCAGCAGCTCCCCGGCCGGGCCGCCGACCGGCACCGGATAGCCGCGCGGCTTGACGGTGCGAAACGACACGCGCCCCTGCGCATCGCTGACGAAGCGGCCGCGCAGGTTCATGTCGGCCTGCGCCGGATCCTGGTTCTCGTAGAAGCCGTCGCCCGACGCCTGCCAGACGTCGACGTGCGCGCCCGCGACCGGCTGGCCGCCCGCGTCCTGAATCAGCGCGGTCACGAACACGGGTTCGCCCGGCGTGGCCGAGCGCACGATCGATGCGCCGTTCGGCATCGCCGGCGCGCCGGCGCGCCAGAACGGCCCCATCAGGTTCGCGGTGGTCTCGCCGGTGCCGTCGCCCGCGTTGTTCAGCAGGCAGACCAGCGCCGACACGCCGAGCGAACCGGCAGCGAGCACGACCTCGTTGTGCGACGGCGTCGTCAGCTGACCGGCGCGCGCGATCAGCCCGCAGATCTGGCGGAACTCGGCTTCGGTCAGCTCGGTGTCGCGCACGAAGTCGTGC
>DATLGW010000301.1:0-8211 GCA_035540315.1 Burkholderiaceae bacterium
AGCAGGCACTGAGCCGCTCGTGGGCGCCGGGCGCGTGCGGCGGCATCGAAGTCGCCGCCGACGGATTGAACGGCGACCTGCATGCGTCGGCGCAGTACCGGGCTCACCTGATCCCGGTGCTCGCGTCGCGCGCGGTGGCGCGCGCCGGCGGTTGATGCCTACGGAAAGTCCGCATCACCGGGAAGGCATCGCGTTGGCGGCGGCAGCGCTGGCGGCGCTGGCCCTCTACGCGCTGCTGGCGCATCGGCTGATCGTCAGCGCGGACCGGTCAGCGCTCGCGTACTTGTTCGCGATGTCGACGCTGTATGTTGCGGCGATCGCGTTCGCCTGGTCGAGCCGGCGCCGCTGGGGGTGGATCGCCGCGGCGACGGCCGCGTTCGCGATCGGCTGGCAAGCACAGCAGCGGATCGACTGGGATCCGCGCTGGATCTACCTGGTGCAGCATGCGGGTGCGCACGGCGCGCTCGGCATCGTGTTCGGCAGCACGCTGCGGCGCGGCGTGCTGCCGCTGGTCACCCGGCTGGCGCTGGCGGTGCATGGCGCGCTGCCGCCGGCGATCGCGCATCATACCCGGCGGGTCACCGTCGCGTGGACCGTGTATTTCGCTGCGATGACAGCGGCATCGATCGGACTGTTCGCTGCGGGATGGATGACGGCGTGGTCGGTGCTGGCGAATTTCCTGACGCCGCCGGCGATCGTCGCGCTGTTCGTCGGCGAATACCTGTTGCGGCGACGCCGGTTCCCCGATTTCGCGCACGTGCCGCTGCTCGAGGGCGTGCGCGCGTATGCCCGGCGCGGGCGCGGCGGCACGGCGAGGTGACGCAAGCGATGTCGCAGCGGCTGCCGCTCTGGTCCCATCCGCGCCCGGACAGCGTGGTCGCCCGCCGCGGCGGGGATGCGATTGCGGCGGCGCAGCTGCTCGCCGACGCAGTCGCGTTGGCCGACCGGCTGCCGGAAGCGAATTACGTGTTCAACGGCTGCGACGACCGCTACTGGTTCACGGTCGGAATGGCCGCGGCACTGATGCGCGGCCAGATCAGCATCCTGCCGAACAACCAGACGCCGCACACGCTGTCGCAGCTGGCGGGCGACTACGAGCGGCTGTACGCGCTGCGCGACTCCGATGCGCCTGCCGGTCCGCTGCCGTGCGTACGGATCGACGCGCACCGCGCGCACGACGCCCGCGGGACCGTGCCGCAGTTCGATGGCGATCGGATCGCCGCGGTGCTGTTCACGTCGGGGTCGACCGGCCGGCCGGTCGCGCACCCGCGGCGCTGGTCGACGATGGTGGCGAGCGCGCAGGCAGAAGCGCTGCGGCTGGGCATCGCAGGCCTGGAGCTGTCGATCCTGGGCACGGTGCCCCCGCAACATTCGTACGGGCTGGAATCGACGGTGATGCTGGCGCTGCACGGCGGCGGCTCGCTTTGCGCATCGCGCCCGTTTTTCCCGGCCGATGTGTTCGCCGAGCTCGCCGCGCTGCCGCAACCGCGGATGCTGGTGACGACGCCGGTGCACCTGCGTGCGTTGCTGGCGGCCGCCACCGATGCGCCGCCGGTCGGCCGGATCCTGTGCGCGACCGCGCCGCTGGCGACCGATCTCGCAACGGCCGCCGAACGCCGCTTCGGCGCCGAGCTGATCGAGATCTACGGCGCGACCGAATCGGGCCAGCTCGCGACGCGCCGAACGACCGCCGAATCGCAGTGGACGACGCTGCCGGAGGTCCGCATCGAGTGCGTCGACGGCGTTGCGCACGCCTGCGGCGGCCACGTGCCGGGGCGCGTTGCGCTCAGCGACGTGCTGCAGCTGCGCGACCCGCAGCGATTCGCGCTGGTCGGCCGGTCTGCCGACATGGTAAACATCGGCGGCAAGCGCAGCTCGCTCGCGTTCCTGAACCAGGTGCTGCTCGGCATCGACGGAGTCGACGACGGCGCGTTCTGCGTGGTGAATTCGAGCGACGATGCCGCGCTGCGGCTGGTGGCGCTCGTGGTCGCACCGGCGCTGTCCGACGAGCAGATCCTCGCGGCGCTGCGCGAGCGGATCGACCCGCTGTTCCTGCCCCGCCCGCTGCGCCGCGTCGACTCGCTGCCGCGCGACGCGACCGGTAAGCTGTCGGCGGCAGCGCTGCAGGCGATCGCCTCGCGCGCCGGCGTCGACTCGCGCGGCGGCAACTGCGGACAATGCCCGTGAGCGCGATGCGCTGGATCGCGCTGCCGATCGACGCGGACGTGTGCGCGCCGATGTACGCGCACCACTTCCCGGGGCGTCCGATCCTGCCGGGCGCGTTTCTGCTCGACCGGATCGTCGCGGCGCTGACGGCGCAGCGTGCGTTGCCGGTCGACGGCGATTGGGCGGTGCGCAGCGCGAAGTTCCTGGCGCCGGTCGGCCCCGCCGACTCGTTGACGCTGGGCTGGCGCGGCGAGCGCGACGGCATCGTGCGCTTCGAATGCCGCGCCGCGGACACGGTCGTCGCGACCGGGCTGCTCGATGCGCAACCGGCGCGCTGAGCGCACGAGGCGGCAGCAGTGACGGCCAACGCGTGGACCCGGCGCGAGGAGCGCGGCAGCGAACCGCTGATGCGGCTGATGTTGTGGATCGCTCGCGCCGCGGGGCGCGCGCCGGCGCGGATGCTGCTCGCGCCGATCGCGCTGTATTTCTGGCTGTTCGCCCCGGGCGAGCGGCATGCATCGCGCGCCTACCTGCAACGCGTGTTGGCGCCGGGTCGCATCGGTCCGCTGCACACGCTGCGGCATATCCACACGTTCGCCAGCGTGCTGCTCGACCGGCTGTTTCTGCTGGATCGGCGCATCGACCGGTTTCGGATCACCGTGCACGGCGAGAACCATCTGCTGCAGGCGCACCGCAGCGGAGGCGGCGCGTTTCTGTTCGGTGCGCACTTCGGCTCGTTCGAGGCAGTGCGCACGCTGGGCGTGCAGCTCGGCGGCTGCCGTGTCACGCTTGCAATGTACGAGCGCAACGCGCGCAAGATCGGTGCGCTGCTGCGGGCGATCGACCCGCAGCTGGCGAACGACATCGTTGCGCTCGGGCGCATCGACTCGATGCTGACGCTGCAGTCGCGCCTGCAGCGCGGCGATTTCGTCGGGTTCCTCGCCGATCGCACGATCGGCGACGATGCGACGCTGTCGTTGCCGTTCCTGGGCGTGCCGGCGCGGTTTCCGCTCGGCGCGTTCCGGATGGCGGCCGTGCTGCGCCGTCCCGTGCTGTGGATGGCCGGCATCTATCGGGGCGGGAACCGATACGAGATCCACGTCGAGCCGCTGGCCGATTTCTCGCAGGTCCACCGGCGCGATCGCGATGAGGCGATCGCGTCCGCAGTCGCCGCCTATGCCGAGCGGCTGCAGCACCACTGCCGCAGCGCGCCGTACAACTGGTTCAACTTCTACGATTTCTGGGATGGCTGCTGAACGCCGTGCCGCCGCAAGTGCGCGGGTCTTTCTCGCCTGGATCGCGCTGCTGGCCGCGGCGCTGGCGTCGCCGTCGGCGCTTGCCGCGAGCGCGCCGTCCGCGGCGGGGTGGAATCTGGACGCGCTGCTGGCAGCGATCGCGCGCGACGCGCCTCAGCGGGTGCGCTTCGTCGAGCGCCACTTCATCGGCGTGCTGGACGAACCCATCGACGCCGCCGGCGAGCTGTCGTGGGATCCGCCCGATCGTCTGGAGAAGCGAACGCTGCAGCCGCGCGCCGAACGGCTTTCGTACGAGCGCGGCGTGCTGACCGTCGAGCGCGACGGCCTGCGCCGCAGCATCGAGCTGTCCGCAGTGCCGGAAGCGGCCGCGCTGATCGAGAGCCTGCGCGCGACGCTGGCGGGCGAGCGCGAAGCGCTGGAACGGGTTTTCGACGTCGCGCTCGGCGGCGGCCCGCAGCAGTGGACGCTGACGCTGCGGCCGCGCGATCGGGCCGCCGGCGGGCTGGTGCAGTCGATCCGGCTGTCGGGCCAGGCCGGCGCGATCGACACGGTCGAAGTGTCGCAGGCAGGCGGCGATCGCTCGGTGATGCGGATCCTGCGTGACGGCTGAAGGCCTGCTGCGGACCCGGGGCGGCCCGGTGCTGCTGTGGCTGGCGCTGTGCGCGGTCGCTGCCGTGCTCTCGACGCGAGTGCCGCTGCTCACCGACATGTCGGCGTTCCTGCCGCGCCAGCCGACGGCCGAGCAGCGCGTGCTGCTCGACAGCCTGCGCGAAGGCCCCGCATCGCGGTTGCTGCTGATCGGCATCGATGCGGTGCCGCCGGCGAAGCAGGCGGCACTGTCGGACTCGGTTGCCGCAGCGATGCGCGCCAGCGGCCGCTTCGCGTGGGTGGGCAACGGCCGCATCGGCGATTTCGATGCCGAGCAGGCCTGGCTGTTTCAGCACCGATATCTGCTGTCGCCGCGGGTCGACGCCGAGATGTTCGGCGTCGGCGTGCTGCAGCAGCGGCTGCGCGAGTCGATCGCTGGGCTCGCCGGCGTTGCCGGGCTGCTGCCGCGCGAGCTGTGGCTGCGCGATCCGACCGGAGAGTTCGCCGCCGCCGCCGCGCAGCTGGCGATCGGCGAATCGGCGCCGCATACCGCCCGCGGCGTCTGGGTCTCGCGCGACCGGGCGCTGTTGCTGCTGATGGCGCAAGTCGCCGGCGCCGGCGCCGATCTGGATGCGCAGCAGCGCGCGCTCGCGGCGCTCGAGCGCGGCTTCGAGCGCGTGCGGTCCGAGCTGAACCTCCCGCAGGCACGCCTGCTCCTGAGCGGAGCGCCGGTGTTCGCAGTGCAATCGCGCGAGGCGATCCGCGACGACGTGACGCGGCTCGGGGTGCTCGGACTGTGCGCGATCGCGGCGCTGCTGACGTTGTTCTTCCGCTCGCCGCTGCCGCTGGCGCTGGCGACGGTGCCGCTGGTGTCGGCGGTGCTTGCGGGCGCCGCCGCGGTCGCCGTCGCGTTCGGCGCGATCCACGGGCTCACGCTCGGGTTCGGCATTGCGCTGGTCGGCGAAGCGGTCGACTACGCGCTGTACACGCTCGGGCGATCCGCTCGCGCCGTGCCGGGCGAACAGCTGCCGGCGCATGAGCGCGTTTTCTGGTCGACGGTGCGCCTGGGCGTGCTGACGTCGATTGCCGGCTTCGCCGCGCTGCTGCTGTCGGGCTTTCCGGGCCTGGCGCAGATGGCGGTGTTCTCGATCTTCGGGCTGATCGCCGCCGCGCTGACGGCGCGCTTCGTGCTGCCCGCGCTGACTCCGCCGTCGCTTCGTTCGCCCGACCGCTCGCGACTCGAGCGGCGGCTGCGCAGCGCGGTGGCGGCGCTGCGCCGGCTGCGCTGGCCGCTGGCGGCGCTGGCGCTGGCTGCAGCCGCGGTGGTCGCGCTGCGCGCGGGCGCCGTATGGGACGCGGATCTTGCGTCGTTGAATCCGATTGCGCGCGCTGCGACGCAGCTGCACGAACGGCTGCAGCACGAGCTCGGCGCGCCCGACGCGGGTCGCTTCGTGGTCGTGAGCGCCGGCAGCGACGAGGCGGTGCTGCAGGCGCTCGAGCGGCTGCAGCCGTCGCTCGACGCGCTGGTCGAGCGCGCGGCGATCGCCGGCTACGACTCGCCGGCGCGGCTGCTGCCGAGCCGCGCGACCCAGCTGCAACGGCTGGCGGCGCTGCCGCCGCCCGACGTGCTGCAACGGCGGCTCGAGCAGGCGACCGAGGGACTGCCGCTGCGCGCGCAACGCTTGGCGCCATTCGTCGACGACGTCGCGGCCGCGCGCGCACGTGGACCCATCGATCGCAGCGACCTCGGCGGCTCCGCGCTGGCGCTGCGGCTCGATTCGCTGCTGATCCGCGACGGCGAGCGCAGCACCGCGCTGGTGCCGCTGCGCTCGGCTCCCGGCGGCGCGATCGACGTCGCGGCGGTGCGGTCGGCGCTGCCCGAGGTGCCGACGGCATCGGTGACTGTGCTCGACGTGCGGCAGCAAACCGACCGCTTGTACCGGCAGTACCTGCGCGAGGCGATCGTGCTGTCGCTGCTCGGCGCGGCCGCAATCGTCGGGCTGCTGGCCGCGGCGCTGCGCGACCCGTCGCGGCTGGCGCGCGTGTGCGCGCCGCTCGCCGCCGCAGTGCTGCTGGTGGTCGCGGCGTTCGCGCTCGCGCAGGTGAGGCTGAACCTGCTGCACCTGATCGGCCTGCTGCTGGTCGTCGCGGTCGGCTCCAACTATGCGCTGTTCTTCGCGATGCAGGCCGGCTCGCGCCCCTCGGGCAGCGGAATGCTGTCGTCGCTGCTGTTCGCGAACCTGACGACGGTCGCCGCGTTCGGCGTGTTGTCGACCTCCGCGATCCCGCTGCTGTCGGCGCTGGGCGCGACGGTCGCCGCCGGCGCGGCGCTCGCGCTCGCGCTCGCGGGCGCATGGTCGGCAGCCGACGCCGCCGACTAGGCGTGTTCACACTCCAGACGGCGCTGCGGCACGGATGCATTTCCGCCGCCTGGCGGACCCGGTCGCGCGGGGGCGTTTCGTCGCTGCGCCCGTATCTGGTATGTTTCGCCCCCTGACACGCGTTTCGTGCAGTAGGGACGACCGTGACCGATGACCGACGCCCGTGGCCTCCGGCACTGCGGGCCACGCTGGGCTGGCATGCGCTGATTGCGGCCGCCGCCGCCGCCGCCCCCGCGAAATGGCCGCTCTGGCTGGCCGCGATTGCCGCCAACCATGCGCTGCTGACCGCCGCCGGCATGATGCCGCGCAGCGTCCTGCTCGGGCCGAACCTGACGCGGCTGCCGCCGGCGCGCTGCAATGCCGGGCGCATCGCGCTGACGTTCGACGACGGGCCGGACCCCGAGGTCACGCCGCGCGTGCTCGACCTGCTGCGCGATGCGGGTCAGCGGGCCAGCTTCTTCTGCATCGGCGAGCGGGTCGCCGCCTATCCGGCGCTCGCGCAGCGGATCGTCGACGACGGGCATCAGATCGAAAACCACACCCAGCGCCACCGCCATCATTTCGCGTTGCTGGGCCCCAGCGGCCTGCGCCGCGAATTGCTGCAGGCGCAGCAGACGATTGCGCGCGTCGCCGGCACCGCGCCCCGGTTCTTCCGCGCCCCGGCCGGTCTGCGCAGCCCGCTGCTGCAGCCGGTGCTGGCCGCGCTGGGGCTGCGATTGGCCGCCTGGACGCGCCGCGGGCTGGACACCGTCGACGCAGATGCGCGCCGCGTGCACGCCCGGCTGACCCGCGCGCTGGCCGAGCGCGACATCGTGCTGCTGCACGACGGCAACGCCGCCCGCGGCGCCGGCAATGCGCCGGTCGTGCTGCAGGTGCTGCCGGGACTGCTGCAGTCGATGCAGGCGGCCGGCCTGGCGTCGGTGCCGCTGCGCGAGGCGGTGTTCCCGACGGGATGCGCCGATGAAGCGTGAGCTGGTCGCGTCGCCGCAGGGAATCGGCGGGCAGCCGCCCGCGGCGCAGTTTCGCGAAATTGCCGATGCGGCCGTCGCGCTGTATGGCCCGTGCGGCCGGTTCGCCGTCGGGTTCGCGCGCGGCAAGCTGACCGGCGACCCGGTATTCAGGCACCTGCTTGCGCACGGGCTGCTGTCGCACGCCCAGCGCGTGCTCGATCTGGGCTGCGGACAGGGTCTGCTCGCGGCGCTGCTGCTCGCTGCGCGCCGCCGGTTCGAGTCCGGACACTGGCCTGACGGCTGGCCGGCGCCGCCGCACGCGCAAGTGCGCGGCATCGAATTGATGCCGAGCGACGTGCGTCGCGCGCAGCGCGCGCTCGGGCAGCTCGCGCGCTTCGAACGCTGCGACATCCGCACGGCCGAATTCGGCGCGACCGATGCGGTCGTGATCCTGGACGTGCTGCACTACCTGCCCTACGACGATCAGGTGCAGCTGCTGGCGCGCGTGCGCGATTCGCTCGCGGGCGGCGGGCGGCTGCTGCTGCGGGTCGGCGATGCGGCCGGCGGTTGGCCGTTCCGCTTCAGCCTGTGGGTCGATCATGCGGTGATGCTGGCGCGGGGCCATCGGCCGTCGCGCCTGTACTGCCGCGAGCTGACGCAGTGGATTCGGCTGCTCGAATCGCTCGGTTTCGCGGTGCAGGCGCGCCCGATGAGCGAGGGGACCCTGTTCGCCAACGTGCTGCTGGTCGGCGAAGCCGGCTGACCCCGCCCGAAAGCGCATGTCATCGTCCGTTCGCCGCGACCCGCGCCCGATGCTGCCGCTGCAGATCTCCGCAATGACCGCGACCAGCGCGCTGGGCGCGGTCATTG
>DATLGW010000302.1:0-4336 GCA_035540315.1 Burkholderiaceae bacterium
CGGCTACCTGCCGCAACCGTGGGACGGCCAGCCGCCGGCACCGGTCGATCAGACCCGCTACTACGGCGGGTTCGGGCAGAAGGACGTCAAGCCGAGCGCCGACTCGCCGCTGCTGAAGCTGGGCGCCGAGCGGATCCCGCCGCTCGTGACGACCGCGGTGCTGCTCGACGCGAAAGCGGCCGTCGGCGGGGGCAATGCGATGAAGGCGGGGCAGCTGGTGACGGCCCGCGACATCGAATCGATGCTCGAGCGCCAGGGGCTGTCGAAACGGGGCATCCTGCCGGCCGACGTCGTGCTGATCCACACCGGCTGGAGCGAGCGTTGGCGCGATCCCGACACCGAAAAATCGTATTACGCGATGGCGCCGGGACTGGCGTACGACGCCGCCCAGTACCTGGCGCAGAGGCGGATCGTCGCGATCGGCCTCGACACGCCGTTCATCGACCCGGTCGCCGAAGGCATGCTGGCAGGCAAGGCGCCGCCGGCGCCCGGAACGCCGGCGGGGCTGCCGTTCGCGGTGCACCACCACATGCTGACGCAGGCAGGCATCCACCAGCTCGAGAACATGAAGCTCGATGAAGCGGTGAATCAGCGGCTGTGGACGTCGTGCGTGATGGTGCTGCCGCTGCGCACGCAAGGCGCCGGCGGCTCGCCGATCCGGCCGGTGCTGATCGGCCCGCCCGCAGCGCGCTGACCGGCGTTCGCTCCCGGTCCGCTGCGCGCGGACCGGGAGTCCGCATCACAGCTTCGGCGCCATCATCTGGCGCAGCTTCGCGCCGTGGGTTGGGCTCGCCTTCACGATGCCGTCCCAGGCCGCGTCGTACGCATTGCGCCGGAAGATCTTCGCCTGCGCGTCGTCGAGCTTGATCACCTGGATCCCCGCTTCCTGCTGGCGCTTGATCTCGGCCGCGGAATCGACGCGCGCCTGCTCGGCGTTCTGCGCCTCGAGCCATTCGCCCTGCTTCTCCAGGCATGCGCGCTGCGCGGGCGTCAGCCGCTTCCATGTGTTCGCGCTGAACTGGATGCCGAGCTCGATCGCGTAGAAGCCCGGCTCGACGCGGAACTTCGTGCGCTCGTGCCAGCCCAGATCGAAGATTCCGATCAGCGGCCAGCCGTAGCCGTCGACCACGCCGCGCTCGAGCCCGGTGTACACCTCGCCCGGCGCCATCTGCACGACGGTGGCTCCCTGGCGCTGGAAGAAGTCGCGGTAGATCGGCGCGATCCGCAGCTTCAGCCCCGTGAGATCCGCCTTGTCGATGCGTTTGTTCGAGTAGACGTAGTACTGGATGCCCTCGCCGGTGCGCGCGAAGTAGTACAGGCCCTTGTCCATGAACAGCTGGTTCAGGTAGTCCATCGTGCCGTTCTTGCGCAGCTCGGCCATCGTCAGGTCGGTGTAGTTCAGCGTCAGTCCTTCGGGAATGATCGACGCGGTGAACGACGCCGTCGTGTTCGCCAGATCGACGACGCCGCTGCGCAGCGCATTGCCCTGCTCGAACGTCGGAATCGCTTTCGGGCCGCCGATGTAGTTGATCTGCACGTGGCCCTTGCACTCGTCGTTGACCCGCTTGACGAAGCGCTCGAAGTTGCGGGCGAAGTAGGTTCCCTCCTGGAACGCGTTGACGCCGCGCAGCGTGACTTCCTGCGCCGACGCCGGCGCAAGCGCCGCGAGCGCGAGCGCGGCGGCGGCCAGCGGCGCGGCGGCGGCGCGGGCGAACGGAGGCACTGAGGAACGGGTGGCAGTCATTGGAAGTCTCCCTGGTGTCGTCGAGTACCGGGCGCAGTATGCCGCGTTCGGCGCCGCGGCTCCAGACGGCGCCGGCGCGCCAGTGCCCGCGGCGCGGTGAAACGCGGCTAACGCGGCGGGCGCTGCAGGCCCGCGTGCCGCAGCATACCTAGCGTTCGTGCGAGCACGTCCTTGCGGTACGCAGCGACGTCGCCGGCGTCGTAGCGATAGAAGCCGGCGCCGCTGCGCAGGCCGTTGCGGCCCTCGTGCATCATCCGCTCGACGATCGCAGGAGCCGCATAGCGCTCGCGGCTGACCGCGTCCGCCAGATAGCGGCTGGCGTGGAACAGGATGTCGTTGCCGCCGAAATCGATGAACTCGACCACGCCGATCGCAGCGAAGCGCAACCCCAGCCCGTAGCGGGTCGCCTTGTCGATTTCCTCGGCGGTCGCGATGCCCTCCTCGACCATCCGCGCGGCCTCGTTCATCATCAGCGCCTGCAGCCGCGGCACGATGTAGCCCGGCGCCGGCCCGCACAGCACCGGCACCTTGCCGATGTCCTCGAGCAGCGCACGGAGTCGCTCGAGCACGCCGGCGTCGGTGCGCTCGTGTGCCGACAGCTCGACCAGCGGAATCACGTACGCCGGATTCAGCCAGTGCGCATTGACGAGCCGCTGCGGTTGCGTGACCAGCGGCACCAGGTCGGTGACGAGGATCGTCGACGTCGTCGACGCCAGGATCGCATCGGAACGGCAGACGCGGCACAGCCGCGCGAACGCGTCGCGCTTCGCGTCGAGCGTCTCGGTCACGCCCTCGAAGACGACGTCGGCGGCCGCGAGCGCGTCGGCGGCGTTCGAGTGCGGCACCAGCCGGATTCGCGCGACCACGCGTTCGATTGCGTCGGCGGGCATTGCGCCGAGCTCGGCGAGCATCCGCAGGCTCGATTCGATCTCGCCGTGCGCGTCGGCCGCAAGGCGCTGCCATTCGCCGTCGCCGCGCGGCTTGAAGTCGACGACGTCGACGCGGTAGCCGCCGTAGGCGAATGCGATCGCGATGCCGCGCCCCATCCGGCCGGCGCCGACGGCTGCGATCCGTTCGCTGCGCGCGCGCTCGGGCGAAGCGGCAGCCGCGCCCTCGATGGCGCCGCTCGCGCTCATCGCGCGCCGTCGCGCAGCAGCGCCTCGAGCGTCCGCTCGCCGTGCCGCAGGTCGCGCCCGAGGATCGCGCCGGCGATCGCAAGCAGTCCGTCGGCGATCGGCGTGGCCACGCCCGCCCAGCGAGCGACCGATGCGAGAAACGCCAGGCCGAGCACGGTGTCCTCGGTCATGTAGCGGTGCGTCTGCAGGTCGATCCGCTCGCGCCAGTCGCCCGAGTCGGTCAGCCGCTTGTGCGCGTCGCCGTACATCCAGCGATCGCTGCGGTAATGGTCCGACAGCGGAAAGTGCGGCGGCGCGTAGCCGAGCGCCTCGCGCACTGCGATCCGCTCGGCATCGAGCGCATCGGTGACTGCGCGTACCGCCGGCTGCGTGCCCTCGTTGTGGATGTCCCAGCGCTCGAAGTGCTGCAACGGTGCCGCGTTCAGCAGGATCAGCGGCGGATGGATGATCGGACCGGCGTTCATCAGCGCGCCCGACAGCGCGTCCTCGCACGGCTGGACCGCCGGATACGCGGCGCGGATCACGTCGAGCGCATGCTGCGCCTGCGCGGCCGGGTAGGCGCCGGTGGGCAGGCGCACCGCGCGGATCGTGATTGCGACCTCGTCGGGCGCGTGCTTGCGCGCCAGGTACGGCAGCGTGCCGGTCTCGGCCCATACGATGCGCGCGCTCGCGCCGGCGTCGCGGGCGATCCGGTCCATCAGATAGCTGCCGAACGTGCCGGGCGGCAGGAACGCGACCTGGCCGTCCTGCAGGTGCGGCGCGGCCGCGCGCGCGATGTCGACCTGCGCGGTCGCCGGACCGGGAATCAGCAGCAGCTGCGCGTCGCGCACCGCGGCGCCGATGTCGGCGGTCGCAAGCGCGATCGGCACGCGCCGCGCGCCGCGCTCGTCCTTCATGCCGACCGAGCCCGACGCGACGACCGGCGCGAGCTCGGCCGCGTTGCGCCGCCACAGCCGGACCTCGTGCCCCTGCTCCGACAGGTCCGCCGCGGCCGCGTAGGCACCGTGTCCGCCGCCCAGCACCGCAATCTTCATGGAGTCTCCCGCTGCGTTCGGTGTGGCGGCCGATGTTAGCATCGGCGCGATGCGCGGCTGCTCGTGCGGCCGCGCCGGACGACGATGCAACGCGTGCGCGAGCGACTCGACTTCGATGCGGCGGCCGGCGAGATTCGCGACGGCCCGCGCCGCTATCTGCTGCTGCGACCCGACGTGCTGATGGGCGCGTTGCGGCCGCTCGAGGCGTCGCAGCGCGAAGCGCTGCTCGAGGCGTTCGCGCAGTCGGCGCGCGAACACGGCGGCGAGAGCATTCGCGCCTACCATGCGACGCTGCGCGCAGCCGGCGGCGATCCGCGCGAAGCCGACACGGCGCTGCTCCAGACGACCGCGTCGGCTGCGGCCGATCTCGGATGGGGCCGCTGGACGCTGCGGCGCGACGGCGACACGCTGCGGCTGTCGGT
>DATLGW010000303.1:0-7761 GCA_035540315.1 Burkholderiaceae bacterium
GGGCAGCGCTGGTTCGACGTGACGCTGCTCGGCCAGGACGCGCACGCGGGGCCGACGCCGATCGAGATGCGACGCGATGCGCTGCTGGCGGCGGCACGGATCGTGGCTGCCGTGCGCGAGATCGCCCAGCAATCGCCGAACTATGCGCGCGGCACCGTCGGGCGCATCGTCTGCGAGCCGAACTCGCGCAACGTGATCCCCGGCCGCGTCGCGCTGACCGTCGATCTGCGCAATGCCGACGATGCGACGCTGTCGGCAATGGCCGCTGCGCTGCGGCAAGCCGGCGCGGCCGCTGCACGGGCCGAGCAGGTCGAGGTCGCGATCGACGAGGTCGTCTATTTCCCGCCGTGCGCGTTCGATGCATCGCTGGTCGCATCGGTCGAGCAGTCGGCGGCCGCGCTCGGTCACTCGTGCCGGCGAATCGCGAGCGGCGCAGGCCATGATGCAGTCTACGTCGCGCGCACCTGCCCGACGGCGATGATCTTCGTGCCGTGCGAAGGCGGCATCAGCCACAACGAGATCGAGAACGCCGATCCGCGGCACCTGAGCGCGGGTGCCGACGTGCTGCTGCACGTCGCGCTGCAGCGCGCCGGCATCGGCTGATCGATTCCGCGCTCGCGCCGGCGCTGCACCGCCCCCCGCCCTGTCCTTCCGAGCCCTCCCGACACGACACGGCGTTCCTGATGAGCGAGCAGCGCGGCCGCGACCTGCGGCTCGACTTCTTTCGCGGACTGGCGCTGTGGTTCATCTTCGTCGACCACATCCCGTCGAACGTGGTCGCATGGGCGACGATCCGCAACTTCGGCTTTTCCGACGCCACCGAGATCTTCGTCTTCATCTCCGGATACTCGGCGATGCTCGCGTACGGCGGCTCGGCCGACCGCTCCGGGGTCGCATTCGCGTCGCTGCAGGTGCTGCGGCGCGCGTGGACGCTGTACGTCGCCCACATTGTGCTGTTCCTGTTCTACGCCGCGCAGATCGCGTACGTGTCGGCGCGGTTCGCGAATCCGATGTACGTCGAGGAGCTCAACGTCGCGCAGCTGCTGCACGAGCCGCACGTTGCGCTGCTCGAGGCGGTGCTGCTGCGGTTCCGGCCGGCGAACATGGACGTGCTGCCGCTGTACATGGTGCTGCTGCTGGGGTTCCCGGCGCTGCTGTGGCTGTGGGTGCGGCTGCGCAGCCGGCTGGTGCTGCTGGCCGCCTCGCTGGCGCTGTACGCGCTGGCCCGCGGGCTCGGCTGGAACCTGCCGACGTGGCCCGGCGCGGACGGCTGGTTCTTCAATCCGTTCGCGTGGCAGCTGCTGTTCGTGCTGGGGGCGCTGTGCGCGACGCTGCCCGAAAACAGCTTCAGCCGTCCGCGCTGGGCCCGGGCCTGGGATACGCTGGCGGTGCTGTACCTGGCGTTCGCGCTCTGGATCGTCGCTTCCTGGAGCATCCCGGCAGTGGCGGCGACGGTGCCGCACGGGCTGGAACGCTGGCTGTACCCGATCGACAAGACCAGCCTGGACCCGCTGCGGCTCGCCCATTTCGGCGCGGTCGCGTACCTGACGGTGCGGCTGGTGTCGCCGCAGGCGGTCTGGCTGCGTTCGCCGTTCGCGAACCCGGTCATCGCGTGCGGCCGGCAGTCGTTGTATGTTTTCTGCCTCGGCATCTATCTGTCGTTCGCGTCGTTCCTGGTGATGGTGGAATTCGACGGCTCGATCCCGACGCAGATTGCGGTGATCGTGGTCGGAATCGCGCTGCAATCGGCGCTGGCCTACATGCTGAACTGGTACAAGGCGATGGAACGCTCGGGATCGCGGGGCGTGGCTCCGCAGACGGGCGGATGAGCGTCGCGGCGCGCGTCGCGGCCTGGGTCGCGCTCGCCGGCGCGCCGGCGCTCGGGTTCGCTCAGCTCGAAGCGCTGCCGTTCGACTGCGACGTGCCGGACGCGCTGATCCAGACCGAGGCGCCGCTGCCGGCGCTGGCCAAGCGGCTGCGCACGGACTCGCCGGCGTCGATCGTCGTGCTGGGTTCCGGTTCGAGCGCGGGCAGCGGCGTGTCGACGCCGGAGTTCGCCTATCCGAACCGGCTCGCGGGCTGGCTGCAGTCGCTGTTTCCGAACGCCCGGCTGAAAGTCGACGTCGTCGCCCGCCGCGGCATGACCGCGCGCGACATGCTCGAGGCGCTGAAGAACGACATCGTCCGCCGCCGGCCGGCGCTCGTCGTCTGGCAGACCGGTGCGACCGACGCGGTGCGCGGCGTGTCGCCGGCCAATTTCGGCGACCTGCTCGACGAGGGCATCCGGCTGCTGCATCGGAACCGGATCGACGTCGTGCTGGTCGACACCCAGTACAGCCCGTACACCGAGGCGTTCGTCAACGTCGGCCCGTACCGCGACTACCTGTTGTGGACCGCGCGCCGGCATCGGGTGCCGCTGTTCCGGCGCCACGACATCATGGCGTCGTGGTACGAGCAGGGCCAATTCGACCTGACGTCGCGGGACAAGACAGTGCAGTTGCGCAACGCCGACCGGATCCACGACTGCCTGGCCGCGCTGATGTCGCGCCAGATCGGCGCGGGCGTGAAGCTGGCGCAGGACGACGAGAGCTCCAGGCCGTGACGCGGCGGCTCGGCGCTTGCGCATTCGTTTCGGCAGCGGCATTCGCCGCGGCGCTGGGCGGGCTCGCCGCAGCGTCCCCGCCGGCATTTGGCGAGAACCACGTGCCGCCGGTGCGCAGCGTCGATGCGGTCGCGCCGGAGCGCGCCGACCCGCCGGCCCCGGTCACGGTCCCGCTGTGCATCGCGCCGATGCCGCAGCTCGGGTTGCGCCATCCGCTGCCGCGCGTCGCGCAACGCCTGACCGAAGGCGAGCCGCTTCGGATCGTCGCGATCGGCTCGTCGTCGACTGCGGGCGCCGGAGCGACGTCGCCGGCGCGCAATTACCCGAACCGGCTTGCGGAGGAATTGCGCCGCCGCCTGCCGGACCAGCCGATCGACGTGCTGAACCGCGGCGTCAACGGCGAGGAGGTCGCGGACATGCTGCGCCGCTTCGATCGCGACGTGCTGGCGGCTCGGCCCGATCTTGTGATCTGGCAGGTCGGTACCAACGCGCTGCTGCGCTCGGCCGATCCCGACCGCTTCGCGGCGTCGGTTCAGCACGGGCTGGACAAGCTGCGCAGCCAAGGCATCGACGTGGTGCTGATGGATCTGCAGTACGCGCCGGCCGTGCTGGCGGCGGCCGGCCACCGCGAGATGCTGGCGCGGCTCGAGACGATCGGCGAGCGCAACCGCGTGCCGGTGTTCCGGCGTTTTGCCGCGATGAAGGCGTGGACCGAATCAGCGGGCGCGGCCGCCGGCGCGATGATCTGCGACGACGGCCTGCACTTGACCGATCTCGGCTACGGCTGCCTCGCCTATCAGCTGGCGAGCGCGATTCTGCCGGCGGCGGGCAGCGCCGCTGCGGTCGCCGCGCGCTGACGCCCGGGCCGCCCCGCGACGCCGGCAGCGCCCGGAACGCGCGGCGCGCGGCGACCCGCGCGCGGGCGGCGGATCAGTTGCCGCGGTCGTGTTTCTCCAGCAGCGAGCGGGCGCTCTTCAGCAGCTTCTCGGCGTCCATGCCCTTGCCCTGCACTTCCTTCTTCCACTCGTCGGTCAACGGCGCAGCCGCCTTCTCCCAGCGCTGCAGCTCGGCCGCCGGCACCGTATGGAACTGGTTGCCGCGCTGCTCGGCGAGCTTGCGGAATCCCGGCGCCGAATCGTCCCACACGCGTCCGACCCAGGCCGAGGTCTCGGCGCCGCTGTGGTTGTCGATGCACTTCTTCACGTCGGCGGGCAGCCGGTCGTAGGCGGCCAGGTTCATTGCGAAGATGAACGTCGCGACGTACAGCGCCCGGTGATCCTTCGGCGTTTCGGTGTGGAACTTCACCAGCTCGTGGATTCGCGTCGGCGGAATGATCTCCCACGGCACGATCGCGCCGTCGATCACGCCGCGCGACAGCGAGTCGGCGACCTGCGTGATCGGCATGCCCACCGGGGTGGCGCCGAACATCCCGAGCATCCGCGTCGTCAGCCGCGTCGGGCCGCGCAGCTTCAGGCCGCGGAAGTCCTCGAGCTTGTGGATCGGCTTGTTGCTGTGGATGTGGCCGGCATCGTGCACGTGCAGCACGATCGGCCGCACCCCCTTGAGCTCGGTCTCGGTCAGCTTGTTCTCGTGCACGTACTCCCACAGCGCGCGGCTGGTGCCGGCGGCAGTGCGCGACGTGAACGGCAGCTCGAACACCTCGGTCGCCAGAAAGCGGCCGGGCGTGTAGCCGAGCACGGTCCAGATCATGTCGGCCACGCCATCGCGCGCCTGGTCGAACAGCTGCGCCGGCGTGCCCCCCATCGACATCGCCGGCATGATCGTGAACTTGACCTTGCCCTGGCACTCCGCCTCGACCTTCTGCGTCCACGGCGTCAGGAACTTCTGGTGCGACAGCGACGGCGGCGGCAACGGATGGTGGATGCGCAGCGTCACTTGCGCAGCGGCAGTGCCGGTCAGGCCGGCCATTGCCAGCGCTGCGACCGCGAGCCGGAGCCGGGAGTTGCGTGTACTCATGCGTCAGTCTCCTGCTGTTGTTCGAGAGTGGATCGTCGACAAGCCGACGCGGCGGCGGCGTCTGCGGTCGCCACTGCGGATCGTGCAACCAACCGCCGCGCATTTCAAGTTCGGGGCGGCCGGCCGCTGAGCTAGACTGTCGCCGGCCGGGAGCGACGGACCTGCGGCAGCCGCCGCGGCACGACGCTGCGCCCGATCTGCCGAACCGTTGACCCCGAAACCCGCAGAGGATCCACCCGTGAGCAGTCGTCCCGAATCGCACCGCATCCGCCCGCCGTTTCGCGCCGATCATGTCGGCAGCTTCCTGCGCCCGAAGGCGCTGCTCGATGCGCGCGAGCGGCGCCGGCAGGGCGCGATCTCGGCCGAGGAGCTGCGCCGCGTCGAGGACGTGGCAATCCGCGACGTGGTCCGTTTCCAGGAGGAGCTCGGACTGCATGCCGCGACCGACGGCGAATACCGCCGGACCTACTTCCACATCGATTTCCTCGAGCAGCTGGAAGGCGTCGAGGTCAAGGGCGGCATCGCCGTCAGCTTCCACAGCAACGCCGGCAACGTCGACTTCGCCCCGCCGGTGATGCACGTGACCGGCAAGATCCGCCATGCGAAGCCGATCCAGCTCGCGGACTTCGAATACCTGAAATCGGTGACGAAAGTGATGCCTAAAGTGACGATCCCGTCGCCGACGATGCTGCACTTTCGCGGCGGCCGCGGCGCGATCAGCCGCGACGCGTATCCGCACCTCGACGCGTTCTACGCCGACGTCGCCGCCGCGTATCGCGCCGAGCTGCGATCGCTCGCGAACGCCGGATGCCGATACGTGCAGCTGGACGACACCAATCTCGCGTACCTGTGCGACGAGAAGATGCGCGAAGGCGCGCGCCAGCGCGGCGACGATCCGAACGAGCTGCCGCGGCGTTATGCCGCGTTGATCAACGCGGCGATCGCCGAGCGTCCTGCCGACATGACCGTGTGCATCCACCTGTGCCGCGGCAACTTCAAGTCGGCGTGGGCCGCCGAAGGCGGCTACGAGCCGGTCGCCGAGGTGCTGTTCAACGAGCTGCAGGTCGACGGCTACTTCCTCGAGTACGACGACGCGCGTTCGGGCGACTTCGCGCCGCTGCGGCACGTGCCGAAGGGAAAAACGGTCGTGCTCGGCCTGATCAGCACCAAGCTCGATCAGCTCGAGTCGAGGGATTCGCTGAAGCGGCGGATCGACGAGGCCGCCAAGTTCATGCCGCTCGAGCAGATGTGCCTGTCGCCGCAATGCGGCTTCTCGAGCACCGTCCATGGCAATGCGATCCAGGTCGATGCGCAGGCCGCGAAGCTGCGGCTGGTGATCGATACGGCGCGCGACGTCTGGGGCGAAGCCTGACGCGCTGACGCCGTATCGATCGCGCGGGTGCGGCGGCCGCGCATCGGCGGGCGCCGGCCGTCGGTGGCGGCCGGCCGCCGATCGCGGCGCGCGGCCTGCGGCGCAGGCGCTGCGCAAGGCGCTCGGATAATCGGCGGATGATCGACCGGCAACCGATGCGCCGCACGACCCGCTCGGGAATTTCGCCGCTGGCTTTTTTTGCCGCCGGCGTTGCCTCGTATGCGCCCGGTGCGGGTTTCGTCGCGTTCCTGTACTCGGCGGGCGAGATCTCGGGCGCTGCGCTGGCGGCGTTGCTGTCGCTGGCGGTCGTCATCAACGGCGTGTTCTACGCCTGCTTCGCGGCCGGACTGAACGAGCGCTGCCGCGAGCGTTTTCTCGCCCGCGAACAGATCGCGGTCGGGCTGTGCGCGAATTGGCTCGTGCTGGCGGTCGCCGGGCCGTACCGCGACGCCTACCTGGCGCTGTGCGTGGTGCCGATGCTGTTCGGCGCGCTGCGGCTGTCGCTGGCGCAGATGCTGCGGCTGGCCGCGTGGAACCAATGCGGCCACCTGGCGATGATCGCGGTGCTGTATCGTCTGGACCCGCATGCGATCGACGTGCCGCACGAGATGCTGCTGTGGCTGATCGTCGGCGTGCAGATGCTGTGGATCTCCGGCGTCGCCGCGATGGTGGGCCGGCTGCGCAACCGGCTGATCGACGCCTACAAGGAGGCCGACCGGCTGGCGGCGCAGGATCCGCTGACGGGCGTGATGAACCGGCGCGCGCTGCTCGAGCACCTCGCCAGCAGCCCCCGCCCCGGCTCGGGCGATCGCCGCGGAGAGCCCGGCGCATTTTCGGTGCTCGCGCTCGCCGATCTCGATCATTTCAAGCGCGTCAACGACTCGTACGGCCACGATGCCGGCGATCGGCTGCTCGCGGCATTCGCGCAGGCGCTGCGGCGGTCGATCCGCGCGACCGACGCCGTCGGCCGCTTCGGCGGCGACGAGTTCCTGATCCATCTGCGCGTGCGCTCGATCGAGCAGGCGCAGCAGACGCTGGCGCGGATCCAGGCTGCGGTGGCGGCGATGACGCTCAGCGGCTATGCGCAGCTCAAGCCGTCGGCGTCGATCGGTGCGGTCGTGCTGCGCGACGGCGAGAGCGCCGAGGACGCGCTGCAGCGCGCCGATGCGCTGCTGTATCGGATCAAGCGCAGCGGGCGCGGCAAGGTCGTTCTCGCGCCGGAGGACGAGCAGGCCGTCGACGCCGGGAACGCGGTGCAGCAGCCCGGCGCCCCAGCGTCGCAGGCTCTGGCCGCATTCGCTGCCGATCTTCCCCTGCCCCGCCCGGTCCGCATAACCTCCTAGAATGCCGGGGTGAGCAGCCCCACCGTGCCGATCGGCATCACCATGGGCGATCCGTGCGGCATCGGCCCCGAGATCGTCGTGAAGGCGTGCGCCGATCCGCGGCTGGACGTGCCGGTGCTGGTGTTCGGCGACCCGGCAGTGCTCGCGCGTGCGGCGCAGCGGCTGGGCCTGCCGGTCCGCATCGACGCGCTGGAGCCGCCGGCGCTGGCGTCTGGAGCCGCCGATCCGGCGCCGCCGGCCGACGGGGGCGTTGCGGGGGCGGCAGTGCGCGTGGTGCGCTGCGCGACGCTGCCTTCCGATCTGCCGCTGGGGCGCGTCGACGCGCGCGCCGGCGAAGCCGCGTACCGGTCGATCGTCGCCGGCGCGCGCGCGGCGCTCGACGGCCGGATCGGGGCGCTGGTGACTGCGCCGATCCACAAGGAGGCGTTGCGCGCCGCCGGCGTCGGGCACCCGGGGCACACCGAGCT
>DATLGW010000304.1:0-2061 GCA_035540315.1 Burkholderiaceae bacterium
GAAGAATGTCGCGCGCACGTCGTGCTTGCGCAGGATACCGGCGATCAGCTTGGCATCGCGCATGTTGCCGGTGTCCAGCGTCAGGTACACGTGCCCGCGGCAGGCGGGCGCGGCGTTCGCGGCGGGCACCGCGGCCGCGAACGCGAGCGCCGCAAACGCGATGCGCGCCGAAATCACAGCAGCGGCGCGCGGTTCACGAAGAAGATCCCGTGCGGGGAGCGCCCGACCGAGACCCGCTGCACGACCTTGCGCGTTTCCATGTCGACGACCGTGACCTGCCGCGCAAACCGCGACGTGACCCACAGCAGCCTGCCGTCGGCAGTCAGCTCCATGCAATCGGGGCCGCCGGGGACGGGGAACGATTCGAGCAGCTGCATCGACGTCATGTCGATGATCGACACCGTGTTCGCGACCCGGTTCGACACCAGCATCCGCCGCTTGTCGCCCATGCCGCGAAAGTTGTGCGCGCCCTTGCCGGTGCGGATCCGCGCGACCGTCGCCTGGCGGCGCCAGTCGATCACCTGCACGTAGTCCTCGCCCATGATGCCGACCAGCAGGTGCCGATCGTCGGGCGTCATGATGATGCCGGCCGGCTGCTTGCCCACCGGCAGCTTCCACGCGAGCTGCTGGGTCGCCAGGTCGATGGCCGCGATCTCGTCGCTGTCCTGCAGCGTGACGAAAACGTAGCGGCTGTCGGCCGAGAACCACAGGTGGCTCGGCGCCTTGGGCACCGGGATCCGGCGGACCAGCTTGGGCAGATCGCCGTCGTACGAATAGACGTCGACCCGATCCAGCCGCAGCGCAGCTGTGACGAACCAGCGGTTGTCCGGCGAGAACGCCATCTGGTACGGATCATCGATGCCGCGCAGCCGACCCTTGATCTGGCCCGTGACCGGATCGAGGAAGTGCAGATCGTCGCTCATCGCATTGCCGACGATCAGCCGCTTGCCGTCCGGCGTCGGATACAGATGGTGCGGCTCCTTGCCGACGTCGATGCGTGCGACCTCGGCGAATCGCTGCTGGTCGATCAGCGACACGGTCGCATCGCGCGAATTGAGCACGATCGCATATTGCGACCACGCGGCCGGCGCGGCCGCCCACAGCGCCAGCGCGGCGGCCAGCGCGGCCAACGGTCTCATTGACGGATGGATTCCCATACCTTCTGCAAACGCCTGGTCGAGACCGGCACCGGGGTGCGCAGTTCCTGCGCGAACAGCGACACCCGCAATTCCTCGAGCAGCCAGCGAAATTCCGCCAGCTGCGGATCGTGCCGCCCCTTCAGCGCGGCGGTCCGGCGCCGCAGATTCTGCACCAAGGGGGCCAATTCGGCCATCTTCTGCGCGTCGCGTGTCGGTTCCGTGCGCAACTTGTCGAGCCGCAGCGAGATCGCCTTCAGATACCGCGGCAGATGGCCGAAATGCACCGGGTCGGTCTCGGACACGAACCGCGGCGGCAGCAGCCCCGCGAGCTGCTGCTCGATGTCGGCAGCGGCAGCCGGGAACCCGCGCGCCGCCGGCAACTTGCGCTGCACCGCCGAGTGCTCGGTCAGGATCGCCATCAGCGTGCGCGCGATCTCCTGCCCGATCAGCGTCAGCCGCGGGCGCGCCTGCGCGACCCGCTCGCCGAACGCTTCGGCATCGGCCGGCAGCGGCGCGGCCAGACACGCGCGCTGCAGCACCGCGTCGACGAGCTCGCGGCGCAGCTGCTCGGCGGTGCCGAACGGCATGTACAGCAGCGACAGCCGCTGCGAATCCGGGATGCTGCGCTCGAACTGCCGCAGCGGCTCGCGCAGCGCCAGCGCGAACAGCCGGCGGATGCCGGTGCGGTTCGCCGCGGCGGCGGCCTCGGCATCGTCGAGCACCTGCAGCTCGACCGCGTCGCCGCGGTCGACGAGCGCCGGATAGCCGATCAGCGTCGCCGCATTGCGGCCGCCCGGAGCGCGCAGCTCGAGCAGCTGCGGCAGCGGCCCGAACGTCCAGGCGGTGAATCGACGTCCGAATTCCTCGAGCGTCGGCGCCGCCGGCGGGCGTTCGCCGCCGTGGCCCGCCGCTGCGCCGGCGG
>DATLGW010000305.1:0-4559 GCA_035540315.1 Burkholderiaceae bacterium
GCTGCTGACGCTGCACGGCGGCCGCACGCTCGATCGCGCGCAGGTGGCCGGCATCGTGCACCTGGTCGCGTCTTCGGTGCCGGAGCTGTCGCCGCGCCAGGTCAGCGTGATCGACCAGACCGGTGCGCTGCTGTCGCAACAGGGCGACCAGATGGCGCCGGGCGGCCTCGACCCGGGTCAGCTGCAGTACGTGCGCAGCATCGAGCAGGCGTACGTGAACCGCATTCTCGAGATCGTCGAGCCGATCGTCGGCCGCGGCAACGTGCGCGCGCAGGTGACGGCCGACGTGGACTTCACGCTCAGCGAATCGACTGCCGAGCAATTCCGCCCGAACCAGGGCAACGAGCCGGCGGCGATCCGCAGCCAGCAGACGATGGAAGCGCCGCAACCGGCGGGCGCCGGCGCCCAGGGAGTGCCGGGCGCGCTGTCGAACCAGCCGCCGGCGCCGGCGACCGCGCCGCTGCTGGGCGCCGCGCAACCGCTGCCGCGCGCCGCCGGTCCGGCCGGCGCCGCCGCCGGGCCGCAGCCGGTTCCGACGCGCCGCGAAGCGGTGACCAATTACGAAGTCGACAAGACGGTGCGGGTGACCCGCAATGCGTCCGGCAACATCAAGCGGCTCGCGGCCGCGGTGGTGATCAACCACCGGCGCAGCGTCGACGAAGAAGGCAAGCCGACGCTCACGCCGATGGACATCAAGGAAATCGAGCAGATCCAGGCGCTGGTGCGCGAGGCGATCGGCTTCACCCGCGATCGCGGCGACTCGCTGAACGTCGTCAATGCGCCGTTCACGCTCGAGGAGCCGGCCAAGCCCGAGCCGGTGCCCATGTGGCGCCAACCGGAAGTGCAGTCGCTCGCGCGCAGCATCGGCGGCCAGCTGGTGCTGGTGCTGCTGGGCCTGCTCGCGATCTTCGGCGTGATCCGGCCGGCGGTGAAGAGCGCCGCCGCCGCGCGCCGGCCCCTCGCCAGCGCGGTCGTCGGCAACGACGTCGCGCTGCCGCCGCCGGGCAGCCCCGCGGCGCTGGCCGCGCCGGCGCGGGCCGAGGACGTGATGCGGCTTGCGCGCGAGAATCCCGCAACGGTAGCGAACGTCGTTCGCACCTGGGTCAACAACTGACGATTCCGACATGAGCGATCCTGCGGCCGCCTCCGAAGACTCCGGCATCGAGCGCAGCGCGATCCTGCTGATGCGCCTGGGCGAGGAAGCCGCCGCCGAGGTGTTCCGGCATCTGTCGCCGAAGGAAGTGCAGCGGATCGGCGAGGCGATGGCGCGGCTGCGCACGGTGCCGCGTGATCGGATCGACCAGGTGCTCACGCAGTTCAAGAGCGAGGCCGAGCGCTACGGCACGCTGGTGCCCGATGCCGGCGAATACGTGCGCTCGGTGCTCAAGCGCGCGCTGGGCGAGCAGAAGGCGGGGCTGCTGATCCAGCGGATCATGCAGGACGGCGACGTCAGTGGCATCGAGAGCCTGAAGTGGATGGATGCCGAGTCGGTCGCCGAGCTGGTGCGCAACGAACATCCGCAGATCGTCGCATCGATCCTGGTCCATCTGGACCCGACGCACGCGGCCGAAATCGTCGGTCGGCTCGGCGAGTCGATGCGGGCCGACGTCGTGCGACGGATCGCGACGCTCGACGGCATCCAGCCGAGCGCGCTCGCCGAGCTCGACCAGGTGCTGTCGCGACTGCTCGACGGGGCCGACCGCCGCCGCAAGTCGCGCCCCGGCGGGCCGAAAGTGGCCGCCGACATCCTGAACCGGATCGGCGGCGCGATCGAGTCGCAGGTGCTCGATGCGCTGCGAACCGCCGACGAGCAGCTCGCGCAGGCGATCGAGGAGCGGATGTTCACGTTCGAGGACCTGGCGCGGATCGACGATCGCGCAATGCAGGGGCTGCTGCGCGAGGTCGCGAGCGATTCGCTGGTGATCGCGCTGAAAGGCGCGCCGGCCGAGCTGCGCGAGAAGGTGCTGAAGAACATGAGCCAGCGCGCAGCCGAAGCGCTGCGCGAGGATCTGGAGTCGCGCGGCCCCGTGCGGGTCGCCGAGGTCGAGGCGCAGCAGCGCGAGATCCTGCGGACCGCGCGCCGGCTCGCCGAGTCCGGCGAGATCGTGCTGGGAGGCTCGGGTGAAGACGCCTTCGTCTAGCCGGATCGTGTTCGCCGAGGATCTCGGCAAGTCGGTGTCGCGCTGGCAGCCGGGGGCGATCGGCGACGGCGACCGCCGCCAGCGCGACGGCGGCCGGCGCGCCGCCGATCAGCCGCAGGCCGATTACGATGCCGGCCTGCGGGCCGGTTTCGAGCAGGGCTTTCGCGAAGCGCACAAGCAGCTCGCCGCCGCGCACAAGCAGCAGGCCGAGCAGTTCGAGCAACGCGCGCAGGCGCTGCTCGATGCGTTTGCGACGCAGCTGGCCGAGCTGCAGCAATCGCTTGCGGATCGGGTGATCGCGCTGGCCGTCGAGATCGCCCGCAGCGCAACCGGCGCCGCGCTGCAGATCCGCTCCGATGCGGTGCTGCCGATCGTGTCCGAAGCGCTGGCGCAGCTGGTCGACGAGCGCTCGCCGGCGACGGTGCGGTTGAACCCGGCCGATGCCGACGCGGTCGGCGAGCGGCTGCGCCCGCTGCTGCAGGCGCGAGGCGCGCAGCTGGTCGCCGACGCGTCGGTCGCTGCCGGCGGCTGCCTGATCGAAACGCCGCAGGCGACGGTCGATGCGACGCTGCCGACCCGCTGGCGGCGCGCGATCGCCGCGCTGGGACGCGACGACGCCTGGGTGGACGCGTGACGACGGCAGCGGATCGGTCGCACCGGCTGGCGCAGGCCGGGGACTGGCAGCGGCTGCTCGACGAGCACTGCGAATTCGCGCGCGCCGCGTTGCCGCTCGCGGTCTCCGGGCGCCTCACGCGAGTCGCGGGCCTGGTGATGGAGGCGAGCGGACTGCGGCTGCCGGTGGGCTCGGTGTGCACCGTTTCGCCCGATGCCGGGCATCCGGTCGAAGCCGAGGTCGTCGGGTTCTGCGACGAGCGCCTGTACCTGATGCCGCTGTCGGATACGCACGGGCTGCGGCCCGGCGCGGTCGTCACGCCGCTCGACGATCCGGTCGCGCCGCCGCGGCTCGCACAGTCGCGGCATCCGGCGCGACGCAGCGAGGATCGGTCGCGGTGGCTGCCGACCGGCGATGCGCTGCTCGGGCGCGTCGTCGATGCGCTGGGCAAGCCGCTGGACGCACTGGGGCCGCTCGCGCCATGCGAGCGATCGCCGGTGCTGCGGCGCCCGATCAACGCGATGGACCGCGAGCCGGTCCGCGAGCCGCTGGACACCGGCGTGCGCGTCATCAACGCGATGCTCAGCGTCGGCCGCGGCCAGCGGCTCGGATTGATGGCCGGATCGGGCGTGGGCAAGAGCGTGCTGCTCGGCATGATGGCGCGTTACACCAGCGCGGACGTCACCGTGGTCGGACTGGTCGGCGAGCGCGGG
This sequence comes from Burkholderiaceae bacterium, assembly GCA_035540315.1. Classification (GTDB taxonomy): domain Bacteria; phylum Pseudomonadota; class Gammaproteobacteria; order Burkholderiales; family Burkholderiaceae_E; genus DATLGW01. Next base: position 3,468 of record DATLGW010000305.1, read on the forward strand.
CGCGAGGTCAAGGAGTTCATCGAGGACAACCTCGGCGCCGACGGGCTGCGCCGGTCGGTCGTCGTGGCCGCTCCTGCCGACGTGTCGCCGGTGCTGCGGATGCAGGGCGCCGTCTATGCGACCGCGATCGCCGAGCACTTCCGCGACCGGGGACTGAACGTGCTGCTGCTGATGGACTCGCTGACGCGTTATGCGATGGCGGCGCGCGAGGTCGCGTTGGCGATCGGCGAACCGCCGGCGACGAAAGGTTATCCGCCGTCGGTGTTCGCGCGGCTGCCGCAACTGGTCGAGCGCGCCGGCAACGGACGCGCCGGTGGCGGCTCGATCACCGCGTTCTATACCGTGCTGACCGAGGGCGACGATCCGCAGGATCCGATTGCCGATGCGGCGCGCGCGATTCTCGACGGCCACCTGGTGCTCGATCGCCGGCTCGCCGAGGAAGGCCACTATCCCGCAATCGACATCGAGCAGTCGATCTCGCGCGTGATGCATCAGGTGGCCGACGCTCAGCACAACCGGCTCGCGCGGCGGCTGAAGTCGCTCTGGACGCGCTACCGCCGCAGCCGCGACCTGATCGCGGTCGGCGCGTATGTCGCCGGCAGCGATCCCGAAACCGATCTCGCGATCCGGCTGGCGCCGGCGATCGCCGAATTCCTGCAGCAGGACATGCACGTGTCGGCCGGCTTCGAGCCCAGCCATGCGGAACTGGTCCGGCTGATCGGACCCCACCTGACGACACCGCAGGGCACCGCCGAATGACGATCGATTCCTCCACGCTTCGACTGCTGATCGAGCTCGCGCAGCAGCGCCGCGACACGGCGGCCGCCGGCAACGCCGCAGCGAGCGCGCAGCGCGAACGCGCAGCCACGACGCTGCAGATGCTGACCGACTACCGCAGCGAGGTCCGCGAGCAGTCGCCGGCTTCGCAGGGACGCGTGGCGTCGCGCGCGCAGCTGCAGGTTCTGGATCGCTTCGCGCAGCGGCTCGACGTCGCGATCGATGCGCAGCATCGGCAGCACGAACTTCAGCAGGCTGCGGCCGCGCAGGCGGCAGCCGAGCTTGCGGCGCGACAGCGGCGACTGAAGGCGCTGG
>DATLGW010000306.1:0-4186 GCA_035540315.1 Burkholderiaceae bacterium
CCTGATGACCGGACGCCGCGCTTTCGTCGAGCTGCTCGCCGACGAGGGCGTCACGCACGTGTTCGGCAACCCCGGGACGACCGAGCTCGCGATCATGGACGCGCTGGCCGACTGTCCGCAGCTGCGCTTCGTGCTCGGCCTTCAGGAATCGATCGTCGTCGGCATGGCCGACGGGTATGCGCGCGCATCGGGCCGGCTCGCCGCGTGCAACCTGCACTGCATGCCGGGGCTCGGCCATGCGGTCGGCGCGCTGTACAACGCGCAGTTCGCGCGTTCGCCGATCATCGTGACCGCCGGCCAGTACGAGCTCGGCTACGGGCTGCAGGAGCCGACGCTGTACCGTCCGCTGGTGCCCGCGGCCGAACCGGTCGTCAAATGGGCGGTCGAGGTCGAGCGCGCGCAGGACCTGCCGCGCGTGCTGCGGCGCGCAGCGAAAGTCGCGACGACGGCGCCGGCCGGGCCGGTATTCATCAGCCTGCCCGGCGACATCCTCGACCAGCAAGCGCCGATCGAGCTCGGGCGGGCGACCCGCGTGCTGGGACAGGTGCGCCCGGGCGACGACGTGATCGCGGCGGTCGCCGACGCGCTGCTGCGCGCATCGCGGCCGGTGATCGTTGCCGGCGCCGAACTGGCCGAGCGCGACGCGTTCGACGAGGCCGCCGAGTTCGCCGAGCTGCTCGGGGCGCCCGTGTACCTCGAGCCGGTGCCTTACAACACGCGGTTCCCGAGCGCGCATCCGGCGAACATGGGGGATCTCACGCGCAACCAGCCGCGCGTGCGCGCGGTGCTCGAGCGCCACGACCTGCTGGTGTGCCTGGGGGCGGATCTGCTGCGGATGTCGGTCGCGCACAGCGTCGATCCGCTGCCGCCTGGCATGCCGGTGATCCATCTGTGCGCGAGCGCCTGGGAGCTGGGCAAGAACTACCCGACCGACCATGCGCTTTGCGCCGACGTGAAGGAGACGCTGCGCGCGCTGATTGCGCGACTGCGCGACGCGCGAACGCCCGAGTACCGCGCGCAGGCGGCCGAGCGGCTGGCGGCGTGCGCGCAGCACAACTGGGTCGCCGCCCGCGAAGCGGCCCGCGCGCAGGCGATGCAGGCAGCGGATTCCCGGCCGGTCGATCCGCGTTACCTGTCGATGACGCTCGCCGATGCGCTGCCGCCGGATGCGATCGTGATCGAGGAGGCGCCGACGACCGCGGCGGCGCTCGCGACGTTCGTCGACAGCCGCGATCCGCGCGGCTTTCTCGGTCTGGCCAGCGGCGGGCTCGGCTTCGCGATGCCCGGTGCGGTCGGCGCTGCGCTCGCGCGCGCCGGCCAGCCGGTGGTCGCGCTCGTCGGCGACGGCAGCGCGCTGTACACGATCCAGTCGCTGTGGACCGCTGCGCACCTGAAGCTGCCGATCACCTGGGTCGTCGTCGCCAACGGCGGGTATCGGATCATCCGCGACCGGATGCAGGCGCTGCGCGGGCGCGCGCACTTCGACGGCATGTCGATCCGGGATCCGACCGTGGACTTCGTCGCGATCGCGCAGGGGTTCGGCGTCTCGGCGCAGCGGATCGGCGCGCCCGGCGAGCTCGGCGACGCGCTGCGCGCAGCGTTTCGCAGCGGCGCGCCGCGACTGATCGAGGTGACCTGCGCCTGAGCGCTTGCGCTCGCGTGCCGGGCGGCGGCCCGTCGCGGCTCAGATCCCCCAGGTGATCTCGCGGTCGGCCCGATGCGCTTCGCGCAGCATCTCGAGCAGCGGAAACGCGCGCTGCGCGAGCGACACCGAGCGGTGATCGTCGGAGCGGTCGATCTCGTTGGCTTCCTCGACGCCGTCGGTGCCGGCCGGATCGCGTCCGGCAGCCTTCTCCTGCGCAACGGCCTGCTCGAGCGCCGCGATCGCCGCCGGCATCTGCTCGACCGTGATGATGCCTTGCGGTCCGGGCGACTTGCCGATGATCGACAGCAGCTTCTCCGCGACCGGTTGCGTCATCACGACCGTGCCGGTGGCCTTCGACTTGAACACATAGATCATTCGACAGACTCCGTCGGCCGGCGACCGCAGCAACGGCTCCCCGGGACAGGGCGCCATCGTGGCGGGACCGGTAAGCCGCGTCGGCGCGGCTGGGGAACCCACGATTATGAGGGATTCGGGGCCGGCGAGTTGATAACATTGCACGATGATCGGGATTCGAAGCCGAATCGCCGGGGGCGCTGTCGCCGTCGGGCTGGCGCTCGGCGGCTGCTCGCCCGAATACAACTGGCGCGAGATCCGGCCCGATGACGGCGGTTATGCGGTGCTGCTGCCCGCCAAGCCGTCGGCGTCGAGCCGCGACGTGCAGTTGGACGACCTGAAGACGCCGATGGCGATGCAGCAGGCGAAGGTGGGCGAGACCGTGTTCGCGGTCGCCGTCGCAAGGCTGCCCGATGCGTCGGATCACACGCAGCGCAAGGCGCTGGCGGCGATGCGCGCCGGCATGGTGCGCAACATCGGCGGCCGCGAGACCGCGGCGCGGCCGGTCGCGGTCGACGTCGTCGACACCGGCGGGCGCCGCAACGGCCAGCTGAACGCGACCGAGGTCGAGGTCGCAGGATCGCTGAAGGGCGCTGCGACGACGATGGTGGTGCGCTTCGCGGCCCGCGACGCCTATGCGTATCAGTGGCTGGTGCTGGGCCAGGCGATCGATCGCGATCAGGCCGCTGTTTTTCTCGAGTCGTTCAAAGCGCTGCGCTGATGGCCTCCGTGCACGCGTATGCGCGCGGCCGGCTTGCTGCGCGGATTTTCCTGTGTTTCGCCGCCGCGTATTTCATGTCGTACGCGCTGCGTTCGGTCAACGCAGTGCTCGCGCCGGAGCTGACCGTCGAGCTGACGCTGACGAACGCGCAGCTCGGCTCGCTGACCAGCGCGTATTTCCTCGCGTTCGCGGCGATGCAGCTGCCGCTGGGCGTATGGCTCGACCGCTTCGGTCCGCGGCGGGTCGACGCGCTGCTGCTGATGGTCGCGGCAGTCGGCTGCGGACTGTTCGCGCTGGCCACGCACTTCGGGATCCTGTGGCTGGCGCGTGCGCTGATCGGCATGGGGGTGTCGGCTGCGCTGATGGCGGCGCTGACGGCATTTCGCCAGTGGTTCCCGCCGGAGCGCCAGGCGCAGCTGAACGCGTGGATGCTGATGGTCGGAACGCTCGGGGTGCTCAGCGCGACGGTGCCGGTGCGCTGGGCGCTGCCGGCGATCGGCTGGCGCGGCGTGTTCTGGATCGCCGCGGCGTTGCTGGCCGCCGCCGCCGCGGCGATCTGGCTGCTGCTGCCGCGCAGCCGCGAACAGCCCGAGGGCGGCGTGCAGACGTTCGCCGCCGCAATGGGCGGCTATCGCCAGGTGTTCCGGCACAGTCACTTCTGGCGCCTCGCCTGCACCGGCGCGCTGGTGCAGGGCAGCCTGCTCGCGCTGCAGAGCCTGTGGATCGGCCCGTGGCTGACGACGGTGCTCGGATTCAGCCCCGAGCGAAGCGCGAACATCATCTTCCTGTTCAACCTGACGCTGATGCTGTGTTATCTGACGATCGGCTGGGTCGCGCCGCGGCTGGACTCGAGCCCCGCGGGATTGGTGCGCGTGGTCGTGTACAGCACTGCGGCGCTGATCGTGTTCGAGATCGGGATCGCGATCGCGTGGGGCGGATCGGCGTGGCTGTTGTGGCTCGGCATGGGTGGCGCGGCGACGCTGTATTCGATGGTGCAGCCCAGGGTCGCACTGGTGTTTCCGACGGAGATTGCCGGCCGCGCGCTGACCGCGTTCAACCTGATGATGTTCAGCGGCGTGTTCCTGATGCAGTGGGGTTTCGGCATCGTCGCGGACGTTTTCCACGCGGGCGGACTCGCGCCGGACACCGCGTTTCGCGCATCGATGCTGACGCTGGCGCTGCTGCATGCGTTCGGGCTTGCGACGATCGTGCTGTGGCCGCGCTGGTGGCCGGATCCGGCGATCGATCGCGCCGGCTGATCGGGCGGCCTGCGCGCGGCTCAGGCTGCGCTCGCCGGCGCCGACGCAGCAGACTGGAACGCCCGCACGCCCAGCACCACGCCGGCGACCAGCAGCCCGATCCCAGCAAGTGCCGCTGCCGACGGCACCGCACCGCGCAGCGCGAACGCATACAGCAACGCCGCAAGCGTCTCGAACACGATCAGCTGCCCGGCGAGCGACGTCGGC
>DATLGW010000307.1:0-2058 GCA_035540315.1 Burkholderiaceae bacterium
GCAAAGACGCTGTCCTCACCGAATGGGAAGCTTTCGTCGAGGACAAATGGAAATTCCTCGAACGACGGTGCATGTCCGACGAACGAGCTTTCGCCTCCGTCACCACAATCGATCCCCACATAAGCGCGGCCGGTAACCGCCCCCACGTGACAATCCTCGAGCCCGACCGGGAATCCCGCGCTTCCCGCGGCGACGTGGACATTGCCGGTGCCAAACCCTTCGGGAAGTACCGGCCCACTCGTGGCGGGCGGAGCCACAAATGTGGTCACGGGGACCGTTGTCGCGGTCGCCGGAGCTGGGGACTCAGTGGCTGTCGCTGGCGGAGGACCCTGATCGAGGAGTTCGACGTCACCGTCTTGCGCACCGGCGGGAGGTCCTTGGTCGAGAAGCTCGATATCCTCAGCCGTGTCAACCTCATCCGCCGCAGGCGCCGCTTCGTCGAGCGTTTCGACGTCTTCTTCTGTGTCCTCAGCCACCTGCTCGATGGGCGGCTCCTCTTCCTGCTGCGCCCAGCTCATGATCGAGCTCAGCTGGTTCTCGACCGGCGCCGATGCGCTGGCCGCTACGGGCGAACCGGCAGGCGCGTCTGATGCGACCACGCCCGAGACCCACGCAAGCGAGGCGACGGCTAGTGTCGCGATCCAATCGCCGAGCCGTTCCCAGTTGCTCACCGCTCCCCCAACTTGGACGCCTCGCGCTGTTGCCTATGGGCTGAGCGCTCCGCGATTTCCTTCACACAGCGTATCGCACCCAACTCATCAACTGAGCACCAAGCAAACCGCGGGCCAGGACGTATCGTTTGAGAAGCCCACGCGTTTCCTCGAAGTCGACTAACAGGCCCACCACGCCAATCTCCGAGGTGATGGACATTCTCCACCGTCGCGTGTCGGGCACCAGATCTAGCTAGCTCAGCGGGGCGAGGTCATCATACTCTATCTGCGGCCTCCGTGGTCTGAACCGGAGCAAGTGAACGCATATGTCACCAGCGCTACAGCGCCCGCACGTTCTAATCGTCAGCGACGACCCGGAGCTGACCGCATTCCTCGCCGAAGGGCTCGTCTATGCCGGGTTCTGGACTAGCACCATCGCCAGCGCGGTGCAGGCGCTCGAGGTTTTCCGGCTTCGCTCGTTTGATGTCACGGTGCTCGACGCGGCTCTGGGTGGCATCGGGGCGCTCGAGCTCCTGCAGCGGTTGCGCGGCCGCTCCGACCGGGCGGCCAGCGACGAGCGCACCGATATTCCGATCCTGGTCATTGCCGCCTCGAGCAGCGAGTTCGACTCGATACAAGCCGAACGAGCCGGTGCGGACGGCATCATTGTGGCCCCGATCGAGCTTGAGCAGATCGCGGCTAATCTCCGGCGTGTGGTGACCGCCTGGCGAGCGTCACATCCAGGCCGGCAGTGGGCGGATGAAGCTACGTTCGATCCGACGTAGACACGGTTTGGTCTTGCCAAAACGGACAGATCGTGGCAACGTGCCACCGTACGGACGCCGCCTGTAATGCGCCCGTCACGGAACCTCCGCGCAATATCGTTCGTCCTTGAGCTTGGCTGGCCCGCGACGCCGGCATAGGTATGGCCATCGGCTTTGGCGGAGTGAGTTGTGGCGATGAGAATCTGGCTTCCCATTATCGCGCTCATCTTCGGCGTCCACGCTTCTGCGGCGGGCGTTGAGGTTGCTGTCGCCCATTCGAAAGCGTTAGACGAACCACGGGGTTGGGTTATCGAGTTCGCGCAGCAGTCCGACGACGACCTCGACTGCGAGGATTTTGAAACTCAGGAAGAGGCGCAGGCTGTCCTCGACGAAGATCCCGAGGACCCGCACAATCTCGATCCCAACCGGGACGGCATCGCCTGCGCGTTGCTTCCGTCCGCCGCAGACCAAGAGGCGGCCGCAGCAGACGATGTGGCCGCCGCGCAGGAAGCGGATACCGGGGACCAGACGCCGGAAGAGCGACGGGCGGCCAGGCGCGCGGCACGACAGCAAAATGAAGATGGCCAGGCGACCGAGGAAGAGACTGCCGCGGTGACGTGCGCTGATTTCGAGACCGTGGAGGA
>DATLGW010000308.1:0-4176 GCA_035540315.1 Burkholderiaceae bacterium
CGACAGATGGGTGTCGATCCGCCGCACCGGCGCCGACGCCTGCGCGCCCAGCCGCTCGATCAGCACTTCGACGACCCGCTCGCGCGTCATCCGGGGCGCCGACGGCTGCGAAAGAAGTCGCTGAGCACGCGCCCGCACTCGTCCGCGAGTACGCCGCCAGTCACCACCGCGTGATGATTCAGCCGCGGCTCGGCGAACAGGTCGACGATGCTGCCGCAGGCCCCGGTTTTCGGATCGGGCGCGCCGTAGACGACGCGCGACAGCCGGGCGTGCAGGATCGCGCCGACGCACATCGCGCAGGGTTCGAGCGTGACAAAGAGCTCGCATCCGGCCAGCCGGTAATTCGACAGCCGATGCGCAGCCGCCCGGATCGCCTGGATCTCGGCATGCGCGGTCGGATCGTGGCTGCCGATCGGCTGGTTGAATCCGGTGGCGATCACGGTGCGCTCGAGCACGAGCACCGCGCCGACCGGCACTTCGCCGACGGTCGCCGCGTTGTGCGCCTGGTCCAGCGCCTGGCGCATGAACACCAGATCGTGCGTCGCCTGATCCATTCCGTCTCGTCGCGTCCGGCGATGCGCCGGTCGCGTAATGGTATCGCGCGCAAACAACGGAGACCCGAGCGCCGGAGTCGCTGAACGCTTCGGCGCGCGGGCGCTGCGCTATCCTCGCCGCATGAAGGCCTTCTACGGCTGGCGCATGGTCGCCGCGGCCGGCGGAATCCAGTTCATCCACGCGGGTCTGCTGCACCAGGCGTTCGGCGCCTACCTGGCGGTGCTGACCGTCGAGCGCGGCTGGAGCAAGACCTCGCTGTCGGGCGCCGCGGCGCTGCAGTCGATGGAGGCTGCGCTGATCGGCCCGGCGCTCGGCTGGGTCATCGATCGGTTCGGGCCGCAGGTCGCGATCCGCGCCGGCATCCTGATGTTCGGTGCCGGTCTGATGCTGATGAGCCAGGTCGAAACGATCGCCGGCTTCTACGGCGCGATCATCGTCGTGGCGCTCGGACTGAGCCTGAGCGGCTACTTTCCGCTGAACGTCGCGATCATCCACTGGTTCGAACGCTACCGCGCCCGCGCGCTCGCGGTCTCGGGGCTCGGCCTGGCGCTGGGCGGGGTCGCAGTGCCCGCGGTCGCATGGTCGCTGCAGACCTACGGCTGGCGCAGCACCGCATTCGCGTCGGGGGTGCTCGCGATCGTCGTCGGCTGGCCGCTGGCCCGGATGATCCGCCGCCGCCCGGAGGATGTCGGCCAGACGGTCGACGGGCTGCCGCCGCCGGCCAGGACCCCCGCACCGGGCTCCGCGGCCGTGCCCGACGACGCGCCGGAGTTCTCCGTCCGCCAGGCCGTGCGCACCCGCGCGTTCTGGCTGCTCGCGCTGGGGCACGGATTTGCGCTGCTGGTGGTGACGGCGGTCAACGTGCACGCGATCAACCACATGAGCGTCGGCCTCGGCTACACGGTCGCCGAAGCGTCGTGGATCATCACGCTGATGACGCTGTCGCAGGTCGGCGGCGTGCTGCTGGGCGGCGCGATCGGCGATCGGATCGAGAAGCGCTACGTCGCGGCCGCTTGCATGCTGATGCACGCGGCCGGGCTGCTGCTGCTGACTTACGCGACCGACGTGTGGATGCTCGTGATGTTTGCGCTGCTGCACGGCAGCGCGTGGGGAATCCGCGGCCCGTTCATGCAGGCGATCCGCGCCGACTATTTCGGGCGCCGGTCGATCGGCATGATCCTCGGCCTGTCGTCGCTGATCATCTCGGTCGGTCAGGTCGGCGGTCCGCTGGTCGCCGGCGTGCTGGGCGACCTGACCGGCAACTACCGGGCCGGCTTCACCGTACTGGCCGCGATCGCCGCCACCGGCTCGCTGATGTTCGTGCTCGCGATCCGGCCGCGACTGCCGCCGCAGTGACGGCGTTGCCGCCCGGTCCGACTCCGATCACAGATCGAGCACCAGCCGCTCGGACTTCGCGCCCGAGCAGCAGATCATCATCGTCTTGTTCGCCGCCTGCTCCTCCTTGGACAACACCAGATCGCGGTGATCGGGAATGCCGTCGAGCACGCGCGTCTCGCAGGTCGCGCATACGCCTTCCATGCACGAATACGGCACGTCGATGCCTTCGTCGAGCACTGCATCCAGGATCGTCTTGCCGGGCGCGACCTTGATCACGCGCTTGGACTTCGCGAGCTCGACGGTGAACCCGCCGCTGGTATCCGGCGCCTCCTTCGCGGCGAAATATTCGACGTGCACGCGTTCGGACGGCAGCCCGGCAGTTGCCTGCTCGAACGCGGCGAGCATCGGCAGCGGACCGCAGCAGTACAGGTGGGCGTCCGGCGGCGCCGCGCCGACGACTTTCGCCAGGTCGAGCAGCTGCCCGCCGGGTTCCTGATCGAAGTTGAAATGCAGGTTCGTGTGCACGCGCTCGCCGAGTCCGCGCAGGTCGTCGAGAAACGCCGCGCACTGCCGGTTCCGGACGCAGTAATACAGCTCCCAGCTGCGGCCCAGCTCCTGCAGCCGCTGCACCATGCACCACAGCGGCGTGATGCCGATTCCGCCGGCGATCAGCACCGAGTGCCGCGCGTCCTCGGCCAGCGGAAAGTTGTTCCGCGGCCCGGCGATCGTCAACACGTCGCCGACCCGCAACGACTCGTGCATGAATGCCGACCCGCCGCGGCTGTTCGCGTCCTTGTTCACGCCGATCACGTAGCGGTGCCGCTCGAATTGCGGATTGCACAGCGAGTAGCTGCGAATCAGCCCGCTGGGCAGGTGCACGTCGATGTGCGCGCCGGCCGTGAACGGCGGCAGCTCCTGGCCGGGCAGCGGCCGCAGCTCGTAGGTGTTGATGCCCTGCGCCTCCCAGCGGATCGCCTTCAGCCGTACCTGGAATGAATCCATGCGCCGCAGTCTCCGTTGCAATTGGATGATATGTTAACCAATTCTGGCGGGAGCGCTGGCGGCTGGCGCGCGTGCGGCGGTCAGGCCGACACCGGCGTCGGCTGCGAGCGCGCCGCCTGCTCCTGGGCAACGATCCGCTCGAGGATCCGGCGCGAATGCATGCCGCCGGCATCGATGTTCAGGTTCAGCAGGTTGCGGCCCGGGTTCGCGAGCAGGTTTCGCTGCTGCGATTCGAGCATCTGCAGGTCCTCGGCGAAGATCTTGCCCTGCCCTTCGCGAATCGTCGCCGTCAGCGTCTTGTCGCGCGGATTGAAGTTGCGCGCCATTCCCCAGAAGTACCAGATCGACGTGTCGGTTTCCGGCGTGATGAAGTCGACGACGATCGCCGCCACCTTGTGCCTGGAATCGGCGTCGTAGCCGCCGTGACCGGCATGCGCGACACCGACTTCGATCATCACGTGCGACGGCGGCGTGAAGCGGCAGATCTGCCAGCGATCGACCGGCACGTCGTCGGCCAGATGGTTGCCGCGCAGCGCCATCCGCCAGAACGGCGGCGGCATTACGTTGTTCATGAACCGGCTGGTGACGACCGAGTCGCCGTCGACGCGGGTCGCCGGCGCGGCTTCCTCGATCTCGCGCTGTCCGATGCTGGTCGAATGGACGTAGGTTTCGTGCGTGAGGTCCATCAGGTTGTCGATCATCAGCCGGTAATCGCACGCGATGTGATACAGGCCGCCGCCGTACGCCCACTCGGGGCTCTCGGCCCACGCCAGCTGCGGGATCTTCGCCGGGTCGGCGCGCTGCGCGTCGCCGGGCCAGACCCAGACGAAGCCGTAGCGCTCGACGACGGGGAAGCTGCGGACCGCGGGAAACCCGCGCACCCGCTGCCCGGGCATGCCGACGGCCTTGCCGTCGCATCCCATCTCGAGCCCGTGATAGCCGCAGACGAGCTTGCCTTCGATCACCTTGCCCAGCGACAGCGGCGCGCCGCGGTGCGGGCACCAGTCCTCGAGCGCAGCGACCTGGTTGTCGTCGCCGCCGCGGAAGAACACCATCGCGTGGCCGCAGACCTTGCGGCCCAGTGCGGCCTCGTCGATCTCGTGCGCCATGCAGGCCACGTACCAGTCGTTCAGCGGGAACATCGCGGGCCTCGCAGGCAGTGGGAGCGTCCCATTGTCGCGCCAGCGGCCGTCAGCCGCAAAAGACCCTGCGGCCGGACAGGGAGGCACTCAGCCGGTCACGGTTCGGCGGCAACCGAAGACGCCTGCTGCCATCAGCGGT
>DATLGW010000309.1:0-5489 GCA_035540315.1 Burkholderiaceae bacterium
GTTCGCTCTGGAGGGACGCCGGCGCGCTGCCTACATTGACGCTCATCGCAATCGTGGAGGGCGTCGATGCGCCGATTCGATTTCGGCGGAGGATTCACGCTGATCGAGCTGCTGATCGTCGTGATGGTCGTGGCGGTGCTGCTGTCGATCGCGCTGCCGGCCTACAACGACTACACGACCCGCTCGCGGCTGAATGCCGCGGCGGGAACGCTGAAGGAAGTCCGTTCGCGGATGGAGCAGCGTTACGCCGACAACCGCACCTATGCGAACGGCGCCGGCACCGGTTGCGCGATCGGCGATTTCAGCGAACCGGCGAGCGGGTTCGCGTTCGCCTGCGTCTTGACCAACGGCGGGCAGGGCTTCACGTGGACCGCCACCGGCAGCGGCAGCACGGCCGGCTTCACGTATCGCACCGACGAAACCGGCATCGAGACGACGTTGGCCGCCAAGGCCGGCTGGACCGCCGCGACGTTGCCCGTGAACCGGCTGATCCTGCGAAAGGAGTGACCGATGCGCGGGCGCAGCGCAGGCTTCACGCTGATCGAACTGCTGACGGTCATCATGATCGTCGCCGTGCTGGCGGGTCTTGCGGTGCCGGAGTTCAACAATACGCTGTCGGCCCGCCGCGTCCAGGCGTCGGCATCGGCGCTGAGCCACGGACTGAAGGCTGCGCAGACCGAGGCGATCCGGCGCAACCGGACCGTCGAGCTGATCTTCACGAATGCCGAGCCGCTGCGCTCGAACACCGTTTCGGCCGCGCCGGTCTCGTCGGCCTCGGCATCGGGCTGGATCGCCCGCACGATCGATCCTGCGAACGATGATGACTTCGTGGCAGGCGGGCGCATCTCGGAAGGCGGCCCGACCACGGTCACGGTCGCCGATCCGACCACTGCGGTCGGCTTCACGGCGATGGGGCGCCCGGTCAACCGCACGACGCTGCCGCAGGTCGCGCTGGCCCAGCCGGTGGTCTTCCGCGTCACCGACACGGGCAGCAGCCGCCGGATGTGCGTCTCGCTGAGCACCGGCGGCGCGGTGCGGGTGTGCGATCCGCAGCGGCCAGCCGGCAGCGCTGCAGCCTGCGAGCCGATGCTGCCGCCGGGAGCATGCTGATGCGGGCCCCGGGACAGCAGGGATTCACGCTGATCGAGGCGCTGGTCAGCATCGTCGTGTTCTCGATCGGGATGCTCGGTCTGGTCGCGATGCAGACGGTGTCGGCACGGGTGACCACCGATGCGCGCTTTCGCGCCGAGGCCGCGGCAGCGGCCGACGAGCTGCTGGGCCGGATGCAGACGGCCAACCGGTCGACGGTCGCTGCGCTGTACGGCACCGGCGGCACCGAGTTCGTCGCATGGCAAGCCGCAAGTCTGCAGGCACCCGGCCGCGGGCTGCCAGGCGCGGTCGCGACCGCGGAGTTCGGTGCGGTCGGCGGCGACCCGAACACGGTTCGGATCACGGTAAGCTGGACGCCGCCGCGCGAGCTCCAGCGCAACGTAGCCGGCGAGGCGACCGCGGTCGCGCACACGCGCCAGCACGTCACCGTGTCCGCGCTCTACGACTGAGGCACCGATGCGCGTCCGTCTGCCGCACCGGTTCCTCGATCGATCGCGCGAGCGCGGCGTGTCGATGATAGAACTGATGATCGGCGTCACGGTGGGGCTGATCGCTGCGTTGGCGATCGCGCAGGTGTTCTCGACCAGCGAGAGTCATCGGCGCGCGACGACTGGCGCCGCGGATTCGCAGCAGATCGGCACGCTCGCGAGCTGGCGCCTGATGCGCGAGCTGCGGGTCGCCGGAAGCAGCCTGCAGCACGGATCGGCGCTATGGGGTTGTCCGTTGCGGGTGTGGCGCAACGGCGCCGTCGTGCTGCCCCGTGCGACGCCGTGGCCGGCCCCGTTCGCTGCGTGGCCGCTGGATCTGCCGCTGGTCCCGATCGCAGCGCTGCCAGGCGGCGCGACCGGGCCCGATCAGATCCTGGTGATGGCGGGGCGCACTTCGGCCGGTCCGGCACCGCAGCCGGTATCGGTCGTCTCCCCGACGCTGGTCAACGTGCCGAGCTCGGTCGGATTCAATCCGAACGATTTCCTGCTGGTCGCCGACGCCGGGGACGTGCGGCCCTGCCGGATGGGCCAGGTCGCCCCCAGCTATGCAGCGATGCCAGGCTTTCCGGCGCCTTCGGCGGTTCCGACCGGAGCGGTGGCCACCGGCTACAACGGTCCGAGCGGATTCGCGGGACTGCCGGGCGGGCGCGACTACGTGCTGTTCAACCTGGGCGCCGCGCCGTCGATCCAGATGCTCGGCGTGCGCGACAACCAGCTGCTGCAGTACGACGTGCTGCAGTTCGGCGGCGTCAGCGACCCGGTCGTGGTGGCCGAGAACGTCGAGACGATGGTGGTGCTCTACGGCGTGGACGACGGCGTCGGCGCGGGGGTTGCGAACGACAACGTCGTCGACGGCTGGGTTCGGGTCGGCACGGCGCCGTACACCGCTGCCGCGATGCTTGCAGGCGGCGAGACGACGCTGCGGGTCAAGGCGATCCGGGTCGCGATCGTGCTGCGATCGGCCGAGGCGTCGGTTCACGAAGGACCCGGTTCGCTGGTGCTGTTCGAAGACTTGCCTGCGCCGCTGCGCGTGACGCTGAGCTACACCGGCGCCGAACGTTCATTTGCGCGGCAGGTTTACGACGTGGTGATTCCGCTGCGCAACCAGGCGGTCGCGCTGTGCTCGGAAATGCGTCGCGCGATGGGCATGCCGGCCACCGGAGCCTGCGGATGAATCCCGCGATCCGGCCGCGCGCTGCATGCCGGCGCGCCACGCGCGAGCGCGGCTCGGTGCTGGCAGTCGCGCTGGTGCTGCTGATCGCGCTGGCGCTGGCGGCGATCTCGCTGGTCAGGAGCGTCGACACGTCGACGCTGCTGGCGCGCAACGCGTCGTTCCAGCGCGATGCGGTCAACCGCAACGAAGTCGTGATGCGCCAGGCGATGCAGGCGTTCGAGAACGACCCGGCCCGGCACTTCAATTCGCTCGCGAACACCGACGAGAGCGTGCTCGGTCAGGCGAGCGGCTTTCCGTACAGCGCGGTCGCGCTGCCGACCGACCCGATGGGCGTCCCGGTGGTATTGCGGGACAGCGCGGCGTTCGGGGCGCAGTTCGGAGCGCTGTCGCGCAGCACCGTCGCGTCCGGCGAAGGAATGACGACGACTTATGTGATCGATCGGCTGTGCTCGCTGGAGCAGCCGGCCGAGGACACGCATTGCCTGGTCGCTTCGGCGCGGGCACCTGACAACTGTTCGCGATGCAGCATGGCGTCGACGCCGTTCGCGCCGATGTTCCGGATCACTGCGAGAACGCTGGGCCCGCGTGGCACCGAAGCATTTTCGCAGGTCGTGTTCACTTTGCCGATGGACTGATGCGGACGAGGTATGCGATGAAGGACGCGATCCCTATCCGGCGTCGCCGGGTATTCCGACCGTCGTGGGGCGCTGGCTGGTTCGCCGCCTGTTTCGCCGCAGCGCTGCCGCTGGCAATCGCGGCGCCGCCGCCGACTCCGGAGCCGACCGATCTGGCCGACCAGCCGCTGCGGGTCGTGCAGACGGTGCCGGCGAACGTGATGCTGACGCCGTCGGTCGAGTGGCCGACCGGCAACGTGCAGGCCTACAACGATGAGATCGTCAATGGATGCCCGGGCCGTCACAGCGGCTACTCGGTCTGCTATTTCGATCCGATCGAACGTGCCAGCCGAACCAATGCGGCGAATGCTTCGAACCCGCAGTACGTGCCGGTGCTGTCGCTGCCGTACATCGGCTACTTCGATCCGTACAAGTGCTACCAGTACCTCGATAGCGATTCGAATACCGACAACCACTACTTCGATCCGATCTCGTACACCGCCGGCTACGATCCGACCGCCGACTATAAGTCGCAGCCGAACGCCTCGCGCGCGACCTGCGTCGGCGCCTGGAGCGGCAACTTCCTGAACTGGGCCACGAGCCAGACGATCGACATCTTCCGCTGGGCGATGACGGGCGGCGACCGCTGGATCGACACCGACACGATTACGGTGCTCGAGAAGGCGCAGCATGACGGCTCGGGCGGCACCACGCAGTTTCCGGTCAAGCGGATCGGCGTTGCCTGGGGCGGCATACCGGTGACTTCGCCAAGCTCGGTCGCGCCGGCTCCATACAGCCTGAGCGGGCAGATGTACGTCAGCATTGCCGGCCGAGGCACTAGGATGCTGGTCGCATCGAACGCGGGGCTGACGACGAATGCCGCTCAGTTCTTCGTGCGGGTGCGCGTGTGCGACAAGACGCTGCGCGAGACGGTGACGACCTGCACTCGCTATGCGCCGCCTGGCGATCCGCCCGATCACTCGGCGTCGGTCGTTTTCAAGCCGACTGGGCTGATCCAGGAGAACGCGATGCTCGCGCGCTTCGGGATCATGGGCTATCTGCTCGACAACGATGCGTACCGTGACGGCGGCGTGCTGCGCGCGCGGATGAAGTTCGTCGGCCCGACCGAACCGCAGCCGGTCGGCGAGGCGACCAACCCGCGGCGCGAGTGGGATCCGACGACGGGCATCTACGTGACGAACCCCGACCCGAGCGACGCCAGCACGACCAACAGCAACTACGGGTTGAGCGGAGCGAATGCGATCACGCAAAGCGGCGTGATCCAGTACCTGAACAAGTTCGGGCGCCGAGCCGGCTACAAGAGCTACGACACCGTCAGCGAGATGTTCTACGAGGCGCTGCGCTATTACCGCAACGTCGGGCCGACCCCCGAATACACGAACATGGGATTGACGCCAGGGGCGGCCGTCAACAAGGTCGATGGCTTCCCCGTGATCACGAGCTGGGACGATCCGATCGCGCCGCCGAGCGGCTACGCAGGCGTTTCCGCATGGTGCCCGAAGAACTTCTTCGTGGGGATCGGCGACTCGGCGACGCACAAGGACAAGCGGCTGCCAGGCAACACCGATACGACTTGGGAGAGCGCAGCGCAGCCGTCGAACCCAGATTCGGCGTACAGCGTCGTCACGCTGCTGAACGAGATCATTGCGAGCGAGCTGGCCAACGAGGGGGTGACCCTGCAGAACCAGTACGGGGCGCCGCTGACGGCAGGCGTGGCGAACTGCTGCCACGGGTCGGCCTACATCGCGTCGCTCGCGTATTACGCGAACACTCGCGATATCCGGCCCGACGGGCCGCAGATCCACACCAAAGGCAAGCAGACCGTCAAGACCTACTGGGTCGACGTGCGCGAGGCCGGCAGCTGGGGCACAGGCGTTCCCCGCACCGATCTGCGGCGGCGCAACCAGTACTGGCTGGCAGCGAAGTATGGCGGCTTTCGCGATCTGAACAACAACGGTCGGCTCGATCCGGGCGATGCATTCATCGACGAGAACCGCGACGGCGTGATCAACGTGCGCGACGTCTGGGACAAGGACGGAGATCTGCTGCCCGACAACTACTTCGAGGCCGGCGCGCCGGAGG
>DATLGW010000310.1:0-6801 GCA_035540315.1 Burkholderiaceae bacterium
GGTTTCGGGCTCGGACTCGAATCGCGGCTCGCCTCGCGGGTCGGACTGTTGTCGGGAGGGCAGCGCCAGGTGCTCGCTCTCGCGATGGCGGTGCTCGAGGCGCCGGCAGTGCTGCTGCTCGACGAGCATGCAGCGGCGCTCGATCCGCGCACGGCCGAGCTGGTGATGCAGGCCACGCAGGATGCGGTCGCGCGCCATCGGCTGACGACGCTGATGGTCACGCACAACATGCAGCATGCGATCCGCTACGGCGACCGGCTGCTGATGATGGACGCCGGACGGATCCGCTTCGATGCGTGCGGCAGCGAAAAGCACGCGCTGACGGTCGAGGGCCTGGTCGAGCGGTTTCGCGTCGTCGACGACCGCATGCTGCTGTCGACATGAGCGGCGTGCTGTTCAGCTTCTGGAACCTGGTGCCGATCACGGTCGTGCAGAGCCTGCTGTACGGTTTCGTCGCGCTCGGCATCATGATCCCGTTCCGGCTGCTGGCATTCCCCGATCTCACCAGCGAAGGCAGCTTTCCGCTGGGCGGCTGCGTCGCCGCAGTGCTGCTGGTCGCGGGAATCGATCCGTTCGCCGCGACCGCGGTCGCGATTGCCGCCGGCATGGCCGCCGGCGCGTCGACTGCGCTGATTCATCTGCGGTTCCGGATCAACACGCTGCTGGCCGGCATCCTGGTGATGACGATTCTGTACAGCGTGAACCTGCGCGTGCTCGGACAGGCGAACGTCGCGCTGCTGACGAACGAAACCGTGCTGTCGGCGATCTCGCCGGCGGCCGTCGCGTCGGTGGGCATGCAGATGATCGTGTTCGCGGCGCTCGCGGTCGCGATCGTCGCCGCGCTGCGCTGGTTCCTGCGCACCGAGGCCGGGCTGTCGCTGCGCGCGGTCGGCGCGAACGCGGCGCTCGCGCCGTCGCTGCGGATCAATCCGTGGACCTGGGTGATCGCCGGTCTGGCGCTGGCGAACGGGCTGTCGGCAATGGCCGGCGCGCTCGCGGTCCAGCTGTACGGATTCGCCGACGTGCACATGGGATTCGGCGTGCTGATCAACGGGCTGGCGGCCGTGATCATCGGCGAGACGATCGTCGGGCGGCACACGGTGATGCGGCAGATCGCCGCGCCGGTCGCGGGCTCGATCGTCTACTACCAGCTGGTGTCGCTCGGATTGGCGCTGGGGCTGAAGCCGGCGGACCTGAAGCTCGTGACCGGGCTCTTCGTGCTGGTCACGCTGGCGCTGCCGGCGCTGCGCCGCGGCGCCGAGCCGGAGAAGCTGCGCGAGTGACGCAACGCCACCGGTCCCGGCGCGAATCGGCGCGTCAGCCGGTCGCGGATTCCGCTGCCGCCGCAGGATCGGTGCGCCGCGCGGGCGGAAACCGCCGCGCCGAGCGAACGCCGTCGCATCTGGGGAACCGGCTGCACCCCCAGTAGCGGGCGCCGGCGTGCGGACCGCGGATCGCCTTGCGCAGCCGCATCGGCGCGCTGCATTTCGGGCAGTCGGGCGAATCCGGAGCGGCCGAAGCCGCAAGCGCCGGAGGTTGCGGCACCCGTCGTCCGCGCGCCACGCGCTGCGCGGCGCCGACCACCGCGAGCGCGCACACCGCATAGGTTACCGATGCGACCAGCGGCTCGAGCGCGAACAGGAACGCCGATTCGACCGCCCGCTGCGAGACGCTCCAGTGCAGTGCGACGTACGCCGCGGCCAGGCCGGCGCCGAGCCACCACGGGACGGCGGCCTCCACATGGGCGGCGAGCAGGCGCGGCAAGCCCGCCACCCGCGTGAACGGCAGCTGCGACACGATGTCCACGGCTCGTCCCGGTGCTCCGGATAGGCTCGACGACCGTCAATGATGTCGCAGTCGAACGGCGGCGGGACGCCCGCAGGTCGAGCCGTTGCGGCGTTTCGTCGGCTTGCCGGCGTCAGCGCTTCGGCAGCAGCGTCTCGACCAGGCGCACCCAGTACGACGCGCCCACCGGCAGGATCGCGTCGTTGAAGTCGTAGCGCGGGTTGTGCAGCATGCAGCCGCCTTCGCCCGGCCCGTTGCCGATGAACACGTAGCAGCCGGGCTTGGCCTGCAGCATGAACGCGAAGTCCTCGCCGCCCATGACCGGCTCGACCGGACTCGTGACGCGCTCGGCCCCCACCAGCTGCTCGGCCACGCGCCGGCACACCTCGGTCTCGGCAGCCGAGTTGATCAGCGACGGATACCGGCGCTCGTAGCGCACGTCGATCTTCGTGCCCGACAGCCGCGCGACGCCTTCGGCGGCCTCGCGCAGCCGCCGCTCGATCAGGTCCTGCGTGTCGGGCCGGAACGAGCGGGTGGTCCCGCGCAGCACGACGCCCTCCGGAATCACGTTCCAGGTGTCGCCGCCGTGAAACTGCGTGACGCTGACCACGCCCGCATCGATCGGATCGACGTTGCGGCTGACGATCGTCTGCAGCGCGGCCACCAGCTGGCTGCCGGCGACGATCGGATCGATGCCGGTGTGCGGCAACGCCGCGTGCGAACCGCGGCCGGCGATCGAGACCTCGAAGATGTCGAACGACGCCATCATCGGACCGGCGCGCAGGCCGAAGTGGCCGGCCGGCACGCCCGGCCAGTTGTGCATGCCGTACACCGATTCCATCGGAAACCGGTCGAACAGGCCGTCCTCGATCATCACGCGCCCGCCGCCTTCGTTTTCCTCGGCCGGCTGGAAGATGAAATAGACGGTGCCGTCGAACGGCCGCGTCTCGGCCAGGTACCGCGCAGCCCCCAGCAGCATCGTCGTGTGGCCGTCGTGGCCGCACGCATGCATCCGGCCGTCGTTGCGCGAGCGATGCTCGAACGCGTTCTGTTCGCGGATGTGCAGCGCGTCCATGTCGGCGCGCAGCCCGATCGCGCGCTGACCGCTGCCCGCCCGCAGCACGCCGACCACGCCGGTGCGGCCGATGCCGCGATGCACTTCGATGCCGAACGACTCGAGCCGCTCGGCGACCACCTGCGACGTGCGCACCTCCTCGAACGCCGTTTCGGGATGCGCGTGCAGGTCCTGCCGCCATGCGGTCAGCTCGTTGTGGAATTCCTTGATGCGATCGACGACGATCATTGCGGTTCTCCGGCAGTGGGCGCGATCGCTGACGATCGGCACGCGAACGGGCAAGTTTACAATGCACGGCGCTGCCGCAGCATTCGGCGGCGGCGACCGCCGGATGGTCCGGCGCACTGCGGAGGAAGGCGATGCACGCGAGCATCCGGGGGATCGACCATCTGGTGATCGCCGTGCGCGATCTGGATCGCGCGCAGTCGACGTACCAGCGCATGGGATTCACGCTGACGCCGCGCGGCTACCACACGCTGGGGTCGCAGAACCACTGCCTGATGTTCGGCACCGATTACCTGGAGCTGCTCGCGGTGCCGCGGCCGCATCCGGCGAACCAGTTCTTCATCGATTTCCTGCAGCGGCGCGAGGGGCTGGCGGCGATCGCGTTCGCCAGCGACGATTCGCAGGCAGCGCAGTCGGACTTCACGGCCGCAGGCGTTGCCGCCGAGGCGCCGCTCGAGTTCTCGCGGCCGGTCGAGCGACCCGACGGCGTGCGCGATGCGCGCTTTCGGATCGTCGCGCTGCCGGCGGCCGCGACGCCGGGGTGCCGCGCTTTCGTCTGCGAGCACCTGACTCCCGAGCTCGTGTGGGTGCCCGACAGCCAGCGCCATGCGCTGGGCGTGACCGGCATCGCCGGAATCGCGTTGCAGGCGGCCGATCCGCAGCCGGTCGTCGACGCCTGGGCGCGAACGCTCGCCGTCGCGCCGGAGCCGATCGCCGAGGGGCAACTGCTGCGCACCGGCACTGCGCCGATTGCGGTCGCAACGCCGCACGCGCTGGCGCAGCGGCTGCCCCGCGTTGCGTTGCCCGAGGTCGCCGAAGCCCAGGTCGCGGCGATCTATCTGCGGGTGTTCGACCGCAGCGCATGCGAAACCGCGCTGCGCAACGGCGGCTTCAGCGTCGTTCGCCTGGCCGACGGCGCATGCGCGGTCGGCGCCGACCAGGCGCACGGCGTGGCGCTGGTGTTCGGCTGACGCGCTGCGCCGGCTCGGCGCCGCGTGCGAGTTCCGGAGCAGGGCGGCGCTCGCCGGAAGTTCGAGGGGCTGACGGCGGCGCAGAACTAGCCGGCGCGGCCGTCGCGCAGTTCGGCAGCCGTCGGCGTACCCGGCGACGGCGGCACCGGCGGCCGCGCCTGCGGCTCGCCGTGCAGCTGCGCGCGCGTCAGCACGTGAGCAGCCACCGGCGCGGTCACGAACATGAACACCGTGACCAGCACCTCGTGCACCGACAGCGTGCCGGCGTCGAACGTGAAGAACAGCGCCGACGCGATCAGCGTCGAGCCGATTCCGAGCGTGGTCGCTTTCGTCGGTCCGTGGATGCGCAGGTAGAAGTCACGCAGCTTGGCCAGGCCGAACGAACCGATCAGCGCGAACGCACCGCCGGCGACCAGCAGGAAGCTGATCAGGATCTCGACCGCGAGCGGCATCGTCGCGTCCATCGCCTCACTCCATGATGTCGCCGCGGGCGATGTAGCGCGCCAGCACGACGGTGCCGACGAAACCGAGCATCGCGATCACCAGCGCGACCTCGAAGTTGAATGCGTTGCGCAGCATGATTCCGGTCAGCAGCACGAGACCGGCGGCGTTGATGTACAGCGTGTCCAGCGCCAGGATCCGGTCGGTCGCGGCCGGTCCGATCACCAGCCGGTAGCCGGCCAGCACCAGCGCGAGCGAGAACATCACGATTGCGGCGCCCAGCGCATAGGTCAGCATCGCGTCACTCCAGCAGTTGCTTCAGCGGATACTCGTAGCGGCGCTTGATCGTGTCGATCAGCTCCTGTTCGTCGGGCACGTCCAGGCCGTGCACGAGCAGATGGCGGCGGTCGTCGGACAACTCGGCCGACAGCGTTCCCGGCGTCAGGGTGATGATGCTGGCGAGCACCGTGATCGCTTCGGGCCGGCGCAACTCGAGCGGGATCCACACGAAACGCGGCGCAAGCCGGCTCTGCGGCCCCAGGATCTTCACCGCCACCTGCAGGTTCGCGATCACGATGTCGAACAGCACGACGACCAGCAGCCGCAGGCCGACGCGCAGGTTCGGCCGCCCCGCCTCGGTGAAGTAGGGCGCCGCATACTGCGCGATCGCCCACGCCAGCGCGCCGCCGAGCACGATATGGCCCGGATGCACCGTCTGGTTCAGCGCCAGCCACGCAACCAGCAATGCGAGCGTCATGTACGGTCGCGCCAGCCAGCGCCGGCGCGGCGGCGGCGCGTCGGCACGGCGAACGTCGACGCGCTGGTGCGACTCCGGAATGCGGCTCATCGGTCAGGCTCCGAATGCGGCCCCGGGCGCGGCACGACGGACAGCGTCCGCTCGATCAGCGGGGCAGGCTGCAGCAGCGCCGCCGCGGTCGCGACCGCGTAGCGCTGCAGCGGCGCCGCCGCCACCGCGATCGCAGCCACCACCGCCAGCGCAAGCACGGCCGGTGCCCAGCCGGTTGCGGCAATCCGCGCCGGCGGTGCGCCGGCGGTGGCGGCGCCTTCGCCGTCGACGCGCCGGGCCTTCCAGAAGATCTGGCTGCCGGCGCGCGACAGCGCGACGATCGCAAGCAGGCTGCCCAGCAGCAGCGCGGCGAACAGCCAGCCGCCGCGTTCCAGCGGTACGGCGGCAGCCAGCAGCATCGCCTTGCCGATGAAGCCGCCGAACGGCGGCAGGCTTGCGGTCGCGGTCGCACCCACGAAGAACAGCCCGCCCAGCAGCGCCGGCTGCGCGACCGCGACGCCCGCGTGCAGGCGGTCGCGCTCCTTGCCGCGCGCGATCGCGATCTGCTCGGCGATCAGGAACAGCGCGGCCGCTGCGAACGTCGAATGCATCAGGTAATAGATCGCGGCGGCCAGCGACGCTTCGGTGCCGATGCCAGCGGCCGTCAGCAGGAACGCGGCGGAGCTGACGACCAGATACGCGATCAGCGTGCGCAGGTCGCGGCTGGCGAGCGTGCCGATCATCGCCAGCAGGTAGGTCGCGCCGCCGCCGATCGTCAGCAGCAAGAACACCGCCGGCGGCAGCAGCCCGTCGGCGCCGCCGAAGCTCACCGAGCTCACCCGCAGCAGCGAGTAGATGCCGACCTTGGTCATGATCGCGAACAGCGCCGCGACCGGACCGGCGGCCACCGGATAGGTCTGCGGCAGCCAGAAGTACAGCGGCAGCACCGCAGACTTCAGGATGAACACCAGCAACAGCAGCAGCGCGCCCGACTGCGCCAGCGCGCGGCCGGTCGGGTCGAGCTCGCGCAGCCGCAGCCCGAGATCGGCCATGTTCAGCGTGCCCGTCACGCCGTACAGCAGCCCGACCGCGATCAGGAACAGCGCAGCGCCGGTCAGGTTGATCGTCACGAACCGCAGTCCGCTGCCGATCCGGGGTCCGCCGCCGCCGTGCAGCAGCAGCCCGTACGACGCGATCAGCATCACCTCGAAGAACACGAACAGGTTGAACACGTCGCCGGTCAGGAACGCACCGTTCAGACCCATCAGCTGGATCTGGAACAGCGCATGGAAGTTCGGGCCGCGCTCGTCCCAGCTGCCGGTGGCCGCGACCAGCGAAACCAGCGCGAGCACCGACGTGGCGAGCACCATCAGCGTCGACAGCCGGTCGGCGACCAGCACGATGCCATAGGGCGCGGCCCAGTTGCTCATCAGGTACACGCTGGTCCAGCCGTCGGCCGCGCGTGCGACCATCGTCGCGGCAACACCCAGCAGCAGCAGCGTCGACAGCAGGCTCAG
>DATLGW010000311.1:0-15961 GCA_035540315.1 Burkholderiaceae bacterium
TTTCCGATGTGGAGCTATCCGGCCGACGTGCGGATCGAAGGCGACAGCGCGCGGATCCTGGCGCAGCTGCTCGAGGCGATGCAGGCGATCGCGCCGGCCGGATTCGCGCAGACGGCAGCGCGCCGCGTCGAACAGCTGGCGAGCGCGCAGCGGGCGCGCGCCGCCCAGGTCTCGGCTGCGGCCGCCGAAGCGGGCGAGCCGGGGCGGCTGAACCCGCAACACGTGTGCGCTCAGCTCGGCCGGCTGCTGTCGCCCCGCGACGTGGTGCTCAACGAGGCGATCCGCAATGCGCCGGCGGTGTTCGCGCAGATCCCGAGAACCGAGCCCGGATCGCTGATCGGGTTGGCCGGCGGCGGGCTCGGGTTCTCCGGCGGGATGGCGCTGGGCGTGAAGCTCGCGCGGCGCGACCGCACGGTCGTGCAGGTCGTGGGCGACGGCACGTTCTATTTCTGCAACCCCGAGGCGGTGTACGCGGTGTCCCGGCAATACGACCTGCCGATCCTCACGGTCGTGCTCGACAACTCGGGCTGGGCCGCGGTCAAGGAAGCGACGCTGCGGATGTATCCCGACGGCCATGCGCGCCGCCGCAGCGAATACGAGTCGCTGCTGGCGCCGAAGATGGACTTCGCGAAGATCGCCGAATCGGCCGGCGCCTACGGCGAGGTGCTCGAGGATCCGGCGCAGACGGGGGCGGCGCTCGAGCGCTGCCTGGACGCGGTCCGCAGCGGCCGCTCGGCCGTGCTGCACGCTCGGGTCGCGCCGCTGTAGCTGCGCTGCGGCGGCGTCAGCCGAAATCGAATCCCGACCAGTCGCTGCGGGCGCGGTCGGGTTCGGGCGCAGCCAGCGGCGGCACCGGCCGCACGGTGCGCAGGCTGCGGCGCGCGAGCTCGTGGTACAGCGCGGTGCCGGCGCGCTTGCCGGCGATGTCGGCATCGGTCAGCGCGCGCACGACGCGCGCCGGCACGCCGCTCGCGAGCACCCGCGGCGGAATCGATCCGCCGATCTTCACGAACGTCATTGCGGCCACGTAGGCCTGCTCGCCGACGACTGCGCGATCCATGATCACCGAGTTCATGCCGATCAGCGCGTCGCGGCCGATCCGGCAGCTGTGGATGATCGCGCCATGGCCGATGTGGCTGTCGGGTTCCATCACGCAATCGAAGTCCGGCAGCGAGTGAACGACGCAGTTGTCCTGCAGGTTCGCGCCCTGCATCAGCACGATGCGGCCGAAATCTCCGCGCAGCACGGCGCCCGGCCCGATGTAGCAGCCGGCTTCGACGATCACGTCGCCGAGCAGCACCGCCGACGGATGGACGAATGCCGACGGGTCGACGACGGGCGTGATTCCCTCGAACGAGTAGACGGACAGGCTGGACATGCTGAGCGGCTCCGTGGGCAATCGCAAGGATAACGCGCAGCGGTACGGTCATCGAAACCCGCCCCGCCGTGGTGCATGTGGGAGCGCTACCACGAACTGCGCAACGCTCCTCGGCCTCGCTTCACCGCCGGTCGGCAACGAAGGCGCCGGGAACCGGGCGAACCTAGACTCGGCGGCAGAACTCCTGCACTGAATCTTGTTCGACATCCGAACCGTCTGCCTCGTCGGCGCGCTCACCGCCGCAATCGGTGCCGCAGCATTCCTGACGCTGCGGCGACTGTATCCGCACGCCCGCCCGGCACTGACCGTGTACGGCGGCACGATGCTGGTCGGCGCGGGGGGATTCGCCGCAGTCGCGTTTCGCGGCGCGGTGCCCGACTGGATCGGCTTCGGCGTATCGAACGCGTTGCTGGCGAGCGCGGCGCTGCTGGCCTGGATGGCGACCCGGATGCTGTACGGCCTGAGGCCGCATGCATGGGCATTCGCGACCGCCTGCACCGGCAACGTCGCCTTCTGGCTGACCGTCAGCGCGGGTCCGGAGGCGGCGCCGCTTCGGATCGCAGCGATGGCGCTGGCGCAAGGCGTTGCGACGCTGATGTCGGCGTGGACCGTGGTCCAGGCGCGCGCGTTGCTGGCCGAGCGGGGATCGCAGCTGCTGGCGGGACTGTTCTTCGCGTTCGGACTGCTGCACGGGCTGCGTGGGTTCGCGCTGCTGCGCGACGGCGCAGCGATTCATCCTCAGGGCGTGCTCGCCTCGGAACCCCTGCAGGTCGCGCTGGCGCTGGCGTTCTCGCTGTACCCGATCGCGCTGACGCTGACGGTGCTGCTGCACCTGCACGCCCGTGCCGCGGTGGATCTGAAGCGGCGGGCGACGACCGACGAGCTGACTGGCGTTGCGCTGCGCCGGCACTTCTTCGATCTTGCTGCGGAGCGGCTCGCGGCAAGCCGCCGCCGTGGGTCCCGCAGCTATCTGTTGATGATCGACCTGGACCACTTCAAGCGGATCAACGACCGTCACGGTCATGCGATCGGCGACCAGGTGCTGCGACACGTGGGGCAGGTGCTGCAACGCGCAGTCGAGCGCGACGGGGTGCTGGGCCGCTACGGCGGCGAGGAGTTCTGCGGGCTGATCGACTGCCGCGACGACGGCCATGCCACGCGCCGAATCGAGGAAGTCCGCCGGGCAATCAGCGGTTCGCCGTTCCTGCTTGGGGCCCACCCGATGCAGCTGACCGCGAGCATTGGCGCCGCGCCCGTCGGCGAGCACGAAACGCTGGTCGACGCACTGCAGCGAGCCGATCAGTGCGTATACCAAGCCAAGCGCGAAGGTCGCGACCGCATCGTGAAGTCAGTGCAGCCGGTGCCGCAACCGGTCGTCTAGCCTTGCCGCGCAACCGCGACCCGCGCGCTGCTGACGGCCGCCAAAGCGGCAACATCCGCTCCACGAAATGCGCGCTTTCACCGCCGCGCAAACGTTGGAGGTGGTCCGGGGTCTGTGAGCGAAGCCCCTGATCCGGCACGTTCCGTCGCGGCGTGCCGGTCCCCCTCGCCAATCGGCCGCTGCATCAGAACCGTATCGATCCAGCGGCCGAACTTCCATCCGACCGACGAAAGCGTGCCGACGTGGCGAAAGCCGCATGCGGCGTGCAACTCGACCGACGCCTGGTTGGCGCTGTCGCCGATCACCGCAATCATCTGCCGCACCGGCGTGCGCTCACAGGCCGCAATCAGCGCCTCGAGCAGCGCCCGCCCGACCCCGTGGCGATGCAGGTTCGGATCGACATAAACGGAATTCTCGACCGTGAACCGGTACGCGGGGCGCTCGCGATACAGATTCGCATACGCATAGCCGACGACTCTGCCGTCGACCTCGGCCACCAGATATGGGAAACCGCGCGCCTCGATCGCGGCGCGGCGGCTTTGCATCACTTCCACCGTCGGCGGCACCTCCTCGAATGTGGCAGTGCCATGCAGCACCGCCGGCTCGTAGATCCGCTGGACCGCTGTCATGTCAGCATCGAGCACCGTGCGGATCAGCGGCGTCCGAGAAGCTTCCGGAAGAGACGCGGAATTCGAAGGATTCATCATCGGCATGCAGGTGGGCGAGAATTCGTCGGTGGCGCTCCCGGCTGCTGCAGCAGCGCGGTGCGCTCAGCCACGCTGAGCGCGGTCGCGCGCGTTCTGCGCCTCGATCCGCTCGCGGGCCTCGCGCCACATGTCGTCGGTCCAGTCGCGCAGCGCATAGAAGTTGCCGCCGGTCGCCAGGTAGTTGCCGCCGTCCATGTACAGCAGCTGGCCGGTCAGCCAGTCGCAGCCGTCCGACATCAGGAATGCCGACAGGTTCTGCAGCTCGGCCATCTCGCCCGGGCGCCGCTGCGGGTTGTGCTCGCGCGAGCGCGCACCGGGCTCCTCGCCGGGATTGAGCCGCTTGCTCATGCCCTCGGTCGGGATCTCGCCCGGGCCGACCGCGTTCAGCCGGATTCCGTACTTCGCCCACTCGACCGCCAGCGACCGGGTCATCGCGGCAATGCCGGCCTTGCTCATCGCCGACGGCACGACATAAGGCCCGCCGTTCTCGACCCAGGTCACGATGATCGACAGCACGGATTTCATCGGCGAGCCCGGCGTCCAGCCGCCGTCGCGCCGGCACGCGTCGATCCAGCGCCGCCCGACCGCATGCGTGACGTAGAACGTGCCGTGGAACACGATGTTCGCGATCGCATCGAAGCCGCGCGGCGACAGCGCCTCGGTCGGGCTGATGAAGTTGCCGGCGGCGTTGTTGATCAGCCCGGTCAGCGGCCCTTCGTCGAATATCTGCGCGACCATCGCATCGACCGCAGCCGCATCGCGGATGTCGACGCCGAACGTCTTCACGCTGCCGCCGTGACGCTGCATCAGCTCGGCAGCGGTGTCGTCGCAGATCTGCTTGCGGCGCCCGCAGATGTAGACGTCGGCCCCCAGCGCAAGCTGCCGCTCGGCCATCGCCCGGCCCAGCCCGGTACCGCCGCCGGTGACGAGCACCCGCTTGCCGCGCAACAGGTCGTTCTGGAACATCGGCGCCCCCGGCTCCGCCCGTTTCGGTTCAGTGTAGCAGCGGGCGCGTCAGCCGGCGTCGCGGCCGATTCCGAGCCGCCGCTCGAGCTCGGCGATCAGCGCCCGCGCCTCGTCGCCCTCCGGAATCGGACGGCCCGAGTCCCGCCACTGCACCGCGTCCTTGAAGCCGTGCAGCTGCGCATGGCGCCGAAACCACAGGCCTTCCGGGTTGTGGCGGGTGATGCCGTCGAAAACCGTCGCCAGCGTCTGGCTCGCCTCCAGCGACGGCGACGCCATCGACTGGTTGACGACCAGCTTCTGCATCGCCAGGTGCGCCAGCGGCACGCCGCTGATGCGATCGGCAAGCGCGTCGACTGCCGCATCGAGCCGGTCCGGCGGCACCGCGTCGACCGCCAGCCCCCAATCGACGGCGGTGCGTCCGTCGATCAGGTCGCCGGTGAACATCAGCCGCTTCGCGCGCGCCGCGCCGATCCGGTAGGTCCACATCGCCGTGGTCGGGCAACCCCAGACCCGCACCGGCATGTAGCCGATCCGCGCAGTCTCCTCCATCACGATCAGATCGCAGCACAGCGCGATATCCGAGCCGCCGGCGATCGCGTATTTCTGCACCCGCGCGATCGTGGGTTTCGGGCAGCGCCACAGCGACATGAAATCGTCGGTGAAGCGGCGCATCGTCCGGTAGTCGACGATCGGATCCCACGGATACGCTTCCTGCTTGCACGGATGCTCTGCGCGCGCCTCGCCGTACAGCGCGATGTCGTAGCCGGCGCAGAACGCCTCGCCCTCGCCCTGCACGACGATCACGTGCACCTCGTCGTCGGCCTCGGCGAGCGCGACCGCGGCGCGGATGTCGCCGGGTGTCCGCTCGGTGATCGCATTGAGCTTGCCAGGCCGCGTGAACGTGATCCGCGCGATCCGCGGATTGCGCGCGTCCTTCGCGTAGCGCAGCGTGTCGAACTGGCAATCGTTCTTCATGCGCAACTTCCGGCGTCGGCCTCGGCGCCGAGCAGCCGCTCGACGTCCTGGTGGAACCCCGCTGCGACGAATTCGCTCGCGCCGAAGCGCAGCGCGGCATTCGCGCCGCTCGCGAGCGTCGACTGGATCGACGCCATCATCGCGAAATCCTCATCGAGCGCGCTCCAGAACAACTCGTCGTTCTTGCGCCAGTGCTCGTCCGAGCGCAGCGACCAGAAACGCGCGGGCACCAGCAGCCGCGCCTGCACGACGCTGCGATCCGGCGCCGCCGCGAACACCGACGACAGGTTCGCGTGATCGCCCTGCCACAGGATCAGCGTGTTCGGAAAGAAGAAGTAGATGATGTTCGCGTGCCGGCCGAACAAGGCGGCGTCGACGTCGCCGGCGCCGGCGAGCGTCGCGATGCTGCGCTTGGGCAGCACCAGCCGACGGTTCGGTCCCTGCGAGTCGGCGACGAGCATGTCGTCGTGGAACAGCCCCGCGATCGTCTTGCGGTGCGCGTACTGGACGTGGTACGTCTCCAGGCCCGCATCGATCGTCAGCTTCCAGTTCGACGGATGCGCGAATTCGCGTTCGCGCCACACGACGCTGCGATCGTCGAAGCCCAGCGATTCGAGCTCGTCGCCGAAGCCCCCGAAATAGCCGTCCCAGTCGAATGAACTCGCGGGCGTCGCGACCGCCCACACGAGCCCGCAACGTTGCGCGACCGGCACCTCGACCAGCCGGCAGTCCTGCGCCGGCGCGTGCGGGAACTGCTCGGCGTGCGGCCGCCCGAGCAGCGCGCCGTCCAGGCCGTAGGTCCATGCATGGTACGGACAGACGAAGCGGCGCGCGGTTCCCGCGGCTTCGCCGACCAGCCGCGTGCCGCGGTGCCGGCACGCGTTCAGATAGCCGCGCAGCCGGCCGTCGGGCGCGCGCACGACCAGCAGCGGCCTGCCGCTCGCATCGTGCGTGACGAACGCGCCGGGCTCGGCGAGCGCGGTCGCGGCCGCGACGACGGTGGGCATCGGCCACAGCACGCGTTCGCGCTCGATCCGATGGCGCTGCGGGTCCAGGTACCTCGATACCGGGCTCGACGCCGGCCCGCCGCGATCGCCATGACCCTGCGCGATCGCCTGCAGCGAGCGCTCGAGCAGACGCTTGCAGTCCAGGGTCCCCATCAGTCGTACTTGCGTGCGTCCTCGATCACCTTGCCGTCGTTCGGCAGGCCGCCGCGCGCGACGAACTCGACGTCGCCGCGCAGCTTCGTCACCGCGCGCAGCGTCTCGCCGATCCGTGCGGCCAGCCCGTCGGCGGCGATGCCGTCGCCGGCGAGCTCGCAGCGCAGCACCATCTGGTCGTTCGCCATCGCGCCGGTGACGAGCAGCCGCGCGCGCGCGATCTCCGGATGCCGCCGCGCGATCTCCGCGACCTGGCCCGGATGCACGAACATTCCGCGCACCTTCGTCGTCTGGTCGGCGCGCCCCAGCCAGCCGCGGATCCGCACGTTCGTGCGGCCGCACGGCGATGCGCCCGCCAGGACCGCCGACAGATCGCCCGTGCCGAAGCGGATCAGCGGGTAGTCCGGATTGAAGCTGGTGACGACGATCTCGCCGACCTCGCCGTCGGGCACCGGCTCGTCGGTGCCCGGACGAACGATCTCCAGGATCAGCTCCTCGTCCAGGATCATGCCGTCGGCCGGCCGCGATTCATAGGCGATCATGCCGACGTCGGCCGTGCCGTACCACTGCAGCACGGTCGCGACGCCCTGCTCGCGGAACCAGTCGCGCAGCGACGGCGGCAGCGCCTCGGCTGCGACCAGCGCGCGCTTCAGGTTGGAGATGTCCAACCCGAGCTCGCGCGCCTTCTCGACGATGATCCGCAGAAAGCTCGGCGTGCCGGTGTACGCATCTGGCTTCAGAACCCGGATCAGGTCGATCTGCTGCTCGGTCTGGCCGGTGCCGGCGGGAATCACTGCGCAGCCCAGGTGCCGGGCGCCGGCATCGACCATCCATGCGCCCGGCGTCAGGTGATAGCCGAAGCAGTTGTGCACGACATGGCCGGCGCGGATGCCGGCGGCGAACAGCGCCCGCGCGACGCGCCACGGATCGGGGCGTGCGCCCTCGGGGTCGAAAATCGGCCCGGGCGACATGAAAACGCGCCCCAGCCGCCCGGGCTCGACGGTCGCCAGCCCGCCGAACGGCGGGTCCGCTTCCTGCAGCGCCTTCAGGTCCGGCTTGCGCAGCACCGGCAGCTGCGCGAGCGCCTTGCGCGACGCGACGTCGCGCGGCTCGATCTGCGCCAGCCGCCGCGCCCAGCCCGGGGCGTTGCGCTTTGCGTGCTCGATCAGTCCCGGCAGGCGCGCCATCAGCGCCCCCTCGCGGGCTTCGGGCGCGCGGGTTTCGAGGCCGTCGTAGTGGTCCATCGGGATTCTCGCGAAGGAAGTGCGCCGGCTCAGGACAGCCAGCGCTTGCGGCGCCGGTAGAACTTCGCTTCGCGGAAGCTCTTGCGCCCTTCGCCGCTCATGCCGAGGTAGAACTCCTTGACGTCGTCGTTCTGCGCCAGCGCGCTCGCGGCGCCGTCCATCACGATGCGGCCGTTCTCGAGGATGTAGCCGTAGTCGGAGTAACGCAGCGCCATGTTCGTGTTCTGCTCGGCCAGCAGGAAGCTCACGCGCTCCTTCTGGTTCAGGTCACGGACGATCTCGAAGATCTCCTGCACGATCTGCGGCGCCAGTCCCATCGACGGCTCGTCGAGCAGGATCATCGCCGGGCGGGCCATCAGCGCCCGGCCCACCGCCGTCATCTGCTGCTCGCCGCCCGACGTATATCCGGATTGGCTGCTGCGACGTTCCTTCAGCCGAGGGAAGTACGCATAGACCTTCTCGAGATCGGCGGCGATCTCGGCCCGGCTGGCGTTGCGCGTATACGCGCCGGTCAGCAGGTTCTCCTCGACCGTCAGGTGAGCGAAGCAACGGCGCCCTTCCATCACCTGCACGACGCCGCGCTTGACCAGGTGGTACGGCGTGAGCCGGTCGATGCGCTCGCCCTGGTACTCGATGTAGCCTTTGGTGACCTCGCCGCGCTCGGCCTGCAGCAGGTTCGATACCGCGCGCAGCGTGGTCGTCTTGCCCGCGCCGTTGGAGCCGAGCAGCGCGACGACGCTGCCCTGCGGCACGGTCAGCGACACGCCCTTGAGCACGAGGATCACGTGGTTGTACACGACCTCGATGCCGTTGACGGTCAGGAAAGGTTGAGTGCTCACGGGTCAGACCGGTCGAAACGGTTGATCGGCGCTGGCTTTCGGCGGAACGGCATGCGCCGCGCCGCCGAAAACCCCCGGCGCGGGCGGCGCCAGGGGCCGTCGAAGCGGCTGGATCAGCCCTTCGCGCAGTCGCGCACGGTGATGTTCTTCTCCGAAGCGTATTTCTTCGCCGCCTCGGAAACCATCGGCCGGATCACGTTCATGTCGGCGCTGTACCAGTCGGACGTCTTGGTCCACTTGCTGCCGTCCCAGGTGTGCACGTGCGACGCGTTGCCGCCCATGTGGTCCTCGCAGCTCGTTTTCAGCGGCGTCATGTAACCCTCGAAGCCGAGCGCCTTGATCGCCTTTTCGTCCAGGTTCAGGTTCTCGAGGCCCCAGCGCACCTGCTCGCCGGTCAGCGGCTTCTTGCCATGCCGCTCCTGCGCCTTCCTGACCGCCTCGACCGTCAGCATCGCGTGGATCATGCCGCGGTTGTAGAGCACCTGCCCGACCATCTCCAGCGGCCCGGTTCCCTGGCCCTTGTCGTAGACGTGCTTGATGATCTCCTGGTGCACCTGTCCGCGGCCCGCGCCGGCCTGGAACGTCAGCGCGTTGTACCCCTTGGCGCCGGCTCCGGCGGGCTCGACGTCCGGTTCGGCACCCGACCACCACACGCCGAACATCTTGTCGCGCGGATAGCCGGTCGCGATCGCCTCCTTGATCGCGGTCGAGTTCATGATGCCCCAGCCCCACAGGAACACGTAGTCGGGCCGCTGCTGGCGGATCTGCAGCCAGGTCGCCTTCTGCTCGACGCCCGGATGCGTGACCGGCAGGAACATGTTCTCGAAACCGTGCATCTTCGCCCGCCGTTCGAGCAGCGCGATCGGCTCCTTGCCGTACGGCGAGTCGTGATACACGAGCGCGATCTTCTTGCCCTTCAGCTTGTCGAAGCCGCCTTCCTTCTTCGCGATGTGCTGGATCAGGATGTCGGCCGCGGCCCAATAGGTGCCGCCGAGCGGGAAGTTCCACTGGAACACCGTGCCGTCCATCGACTCGGAGCGGCCGTAGCCCGGGGTGACGATCGGGATCTTGTCGGTGAACGCCTTGTCGGTGACGGCGAACGTGATGCCGGTCGACAGCGGATGGAATGCCGTCGCGCCGGTGGGTCCTCGACCCTTCAGCCGCTCGTAGCATTCGACGCCGCGGTCGGTCGCGTAGCCGGTTTCGCATTCCTCGAACGTGATCCGCACGCCGTTGATGCCGCCGTCGCGGGCGTTGACCAGCTTCAGGTAATCGGCAAAGCCGTTGGCGAACGGCACGCCGTTCGGCGCGTACGCGCCGGTGCGGTAAACCAGCGACGGAAAGAACTGCTCGTTCGCCTGCGCGAACGCCGCGCCCGCGGTCAGCGCGGACACTGCGCCGACGGCGGCCGCAAGCAGCCGGATTCGAGTGTCGAGTCTCATCTTCGCCTCCTTGTCACATCGAAAGCGGCAACGCCGCGATATCTACGATTCGCTCCCGCATCAGTGCGGGAACGGCCACAACCTGAGCTTCTCCTTGCCGATCGACCACAGCCGCGCCAGCCCGTGCGGCTCGACGATCAGGAAGAACACGATCAGCGACCCGAGGATCATGAACTCGAGGTGCGAGATCATCGCGGTCGACAGCGGCAGCCCGAGCGCCGTCGGCAGCTGGTTCAGCAGGATCGGAAGGAACCAGATGAACGCCGCGCCGAAGAAGCAGCCGAGGATCGATCCCATTCCGCCGATGATGATCATGAACAGCAGCCGCAGCGACAGCTGCAGGTTGAACGCCGCCGGTTCCCACGAGCTCAGATGGATGAAGCCCCACAGCGCGCCGGCGATGCCGACGATGAACGAGCTCACCGCGAACGCCGTCAGCTTCGCGTACACGGGCCGGATGCCGATCACCTCGGCGGCGACGTCCATGTCGCGAATCGCCATCCACGCGCGGCCGATGTGGCTGCGCACCAGGTTCTTTGCCGCCAGCGTGATCAGCACGACGATCGTCAGCACGAACAGGTACTTCTGCTGCGGCGACGCGATCGGCATGCCGAACAGCTCGATCGTCCCGGTCGAAACGGAGCCCGACGGCGAATGCCCGGTGAACCAGCGCACGCGCGCGAACACCCAGTCCATGAAGAATTGCGCCGCCAGCGTCGCGACCGCCAGGTACAGACCCTTGATCCGCAGACTCGGGATGCCGAACAGCAGGCCCACGGCGGCCGCCGCCAGGCCCGCCAATACGAGCACCACGATGAAATTCAGCTCCGGCACCCTGAGGACCAGGTTGTACGCGGTGTAGGCGCCCACCGCCATGAACGCGCCGGTCCCCAGCGAGATCTGGCCGCAGTAGCCGACCAGCAGATTCAGGCCGATCGCCGCCAGCGCGTAGATCAGGAACGGGATCAGCAGCGCCCGGATGTGATATTCGGTCGCGATGAACGGCACGACCAGGAACGCGAACGCGAGCAACAGGTACATGAAGACCCGGTCCTGCCGGATCGGCAGGATCTGCTGATCGGCGCGGTAGCTGGTCTTGAACTGGCCGTTTTCGCGGTACAGCATCGTCGTGCGTCACATCTCGATCGTCAGACGCGATCGATATGCTTCTCTCCAAAAAGACCTTCGGGCCGCACCAGCAGGAAGATCAGCGCGAGCACGTAGGCGAACCAGTTCTCGATGCCGCCGCCGGCCAGATCGAACGTGCGCACCAGGATCGGGCCGAAAAAGATCTCGGCCATCTTCTCGCCCACGCCGATGATCAGCCCGGCGACGATCGCGCCCGGCACCGACGTCAGTCCGCCCAGGATCACGACCGGCAGCGCACGGAATGCGATCTCCTGCAGCGAGAACTGCACGCCGAGCTTGCTGCCCCAGACCATGCCCGCCACCAGCGCGACGAAGCCGGCCACCGACCACACGATGACCCAGATCCGCGACAGCGGGATGCCGATCGACTGCGCAGCCTGGTGATCGTCGGCGACCGCGCGCAGCGCGCGCCCGGTCGCGGTGCGCTGGAAGAACAGCGCCAGCACGAGCACCAGCGCGGCCGCCAGCACTGCCGCGAGCACGTCGTCGCGATTGAGCAGGATGCCGCCCTGGAACACGTTCTCGAGCACGAACAGCGGATCGCGCGCGATACCCAGGTCGATCCGGTAGATGTCGCTGCCCCAGATCGTCTGGCCGAACCCGTCGAGGAAGAACGCCACGCCCAACGTGGCCATCAGCAGCGTCACGCCCTCCTGGTTGACCAGCTTGCGCAGCACCAGCCGCTCGACCAGGAACGCGAACGCGATCATGACCAGCGCAGCCAGCACGAAGGCCAGCGGCCACGGCATCCGCTCGGCCAGCCGCGCCATCGCCAGCGCCGCGAACAGCACCATCGCGCCTTGCGCGAAGTTGAACACGCCCGACGCCTTGAAGATCAGCACGAACCCGAGCGCGACCAGCGAGTACAGCACGCCGGTCATCAGCCCCCCGAGCAGCACCTCGAGGTAGAACGCGACGGTCGTGCCGGCCTGCGCCAGCGGCAGCAGCATGCCCAAGCCGAGTGCGGACATCAGCACGATGAACGGGACGTTCAGCTGGGTGCGCGGTGCAGCGGTAGCGACGGCGGCCATTGCGATCGCCTCAGTGCGTCGAGGTTCCGAGGTAGGCGGCGATCACCTCCTCGTTGCTGCGGACTTCGTCCGGCGTGCCGTCGGCGATCTTGCGGCCGTAATCGAGCACGACGACCCGGTCGCAGATGTCCATCACGACGCCCATGTCGTGCTCGATCAGCACGATCGTCGTGCCCAGCTGCTCGTTCACGTCGAGGATGAAGCGCGACATGTCCTGCTTCTCCTCCAGGTTCATGCCGGCCATCGGCTCGTCGAGCAGCAGCATCACCGGCTCGAGCGCGAGCGCGCGCCCGAGATCGACGCGCTTCTGCAGCCCGTACGGCAGCCGCCCGACCGGCGTCTTGCGGTACGCCTGGATCTCGAGGAAATCGATGATCCGCTCGCAGTGTTCGCGGTGCCGGATCTCCTCGCGCTCGGCGCTGCCCCAGCGGATCGCCTGCGCCAGGATGTTCGACTTCATCCGCAGCGTGCGCCCCGTCATGATGTTGTCGAGGACGGACATTCCCTTGAACAGCGTCAGTCCCTGGAACGTGCGGGCGATGCCCATCGTCGCCGCGCGGTGCGGGTTCATCTGCGCGAAGCGCTCGCCGCGGAACGTGATCGAACCCTGCTGCGGCGTGTAGACGCCGTTGATCACGTTGAGCATCGAGCTCTTGCCGGCGCCGTTCGGGCCGATGATTCCGCGGATCTCGTGCTCGCGCACGTCGAACGACACGTTGGTCAGCGCGCGAACGCCGCCGAACGACAACGAAATCGCCTCGATGTTCAGCAGCGGTCCGCCGATCCGGCGGCCGCCGACCGCGGCCGCCGGGGCGGCATGGGGCGCAATCGATGCGACCGAGCTCATGCCGCCTTGCGCTGCGCCGCGATCGGCGAATACGTCTTCGCGTCGGCGACCCTCAGCGTCGCCGACACCGATCCGACGCGGCCGTCCTCGAAGCGCACCTTGGTTTCGATGAACTGCTCCTTCCTGCCGCCGTACAGCGCATCGACCAGCACCTGGTATTTCTGTCCGATGAAACCCCGCCGGACCTTGCGCGTCCGCGTGAGCTCCTCGTCGTCGGCGTCGAGCTCCTTGTGCAGGATCAGGTAGCGATGCACCTGCGAAGCGCACATCACGGTGTCGGCCGCCAGGTCGGCATTGACCTGCTCGATGCACTGGCCGACCAGCTCGTAGATCTCGGGCCGGCTCGCCAGATCGTTGTAGCCGGAGAACGCGATGCCGCGCCGCTCTGCCCAGTTGCCGCAGGCGTCGAAGTCGATGTTGACCATCGCCATCACGCGGTCGCGACCGGCGCCGAACGCAACCGCTTCCTTGATGTACGGGAAGAACTTCAGCTTGTTCTCGATGTACTTCGGCGCGAACAGGCTGCCGTCGGCGAGCTTGCCGACGTCCTTGGCGCGATCGATGATCTTCAGGTGGCCGTCGGCATCGAAGTAGCCGGCGTCGCCGGTGTGAAAGAAACCCTCGGCGTCCTTGACCTCGGCAGTCGCCTGCGGATTCTTGTAGTACTCGCGCAGCAGCCCGGGGCTGCGGATCAGGATTTCGCCGTTCGGCGCGATCTTGACCTCCACGCCCGGCACCGGCGGCCCCACCGTGTCGGGCTTGACCTGCCCGTCGGGCTGCACGCAAACGAATACTGCGGTCTCGGTCGAGCCGTACAGCTGCTTCAGGTTGATGCCGAGCGAGCGGTAGAACACGAACAGGTCCGGGCCGATCGCCTCGCCCGCGGTGTACGCGACCCGGACCTTGCTCATGCCCAGGTTGTTGCGCAACGGTCCGTAGACGAGCAGGTCGCCCAGCGCGTAGCGGATCCGCTCCGACAGCGTCACGCTCGGATCGCGATCGAGCAGCCGGCCCCCGACCCGGCGGGCGACGTCCATGAAGTAGCGGTACATCGCGCGCTTGATCGATGCGGCGTCCTCCATCCGGATCGTCACCTGCGTCAACAGCGCCTCGAGCACCCGCGGCGGCGCGAAGTAATACGTCGGACCGATCTCGCGCATGTCGTTGGTCACGGTCGCGGCCGACTCGGGGCAGTTGACGGTGAAGCCGCAGACCAGCCACTGCGCGTACGAGAAGATGTTCTGCCCGATCCAGGCCATCGGCAGGTAGGCGATGACGTCTTCGCGTTCCGAGAGCCCGTCGAGCTTCGATGCCAGCGCCGACATCGTGATCAGGTTCCGATGCGTGTGGATCACGCCCTTCGGAAAACCCGTCGTCCCGGACGTGTAGAACATCGCCGCGACGTCTTCGGGCGAGCCGCGGTCGATTTCAGCCTGCATGAAGCCTGGGTTCGCCGCCGCGTGCTGCCGGCCGCGCTCGAGCAGCGACTCGAACGACAGCAGCTCGGGCTGATGGTAATTGCGCAGCCCGCGCGGATCGTCGTACACGACGTGCGCGAGCGCCGGCCACTGCGACTTGATCTCGAGCAGCTTGTCGACCTGCTCCTGGTTCTCGGCGATCGCGAAGCGGATCTCGGCGTTCTGGAAAACGAACGTCAGCTCCTGTGCGACCGCGTCCTGATACAGCGGCACCGGCACGCCGCCGAGGACCTGCGCCGCGATCATTGCCGCGTACAGCCGCGGCCGGTTCTCTCCGACCAGCGCGAGGTGCTCGCCGCGCCGAAAGCCCAGCGTCGCAAGTCCGGCTGCGATCGCCTCGACTTCGGCGCGCAGCTCGGCCCAGGTCGTGGTCTGCCAGATGCCGAGGTCCTTCTCGCGAATTGCCGGATGCGCCGGCCGCTGGGCGGCATGCGCGAGCAGCAACCGGGGAAAGGTGGAATCGGCGGCAACGCCGGGAAAAGGGCCTCCTCGTCATCGGTCCGTCCGTCGCGGCCTCGTTTCATCGCGAGTGCACACTGCCGTGTCGGCGCGCGCTGCCGGTCATTCTACTCACGGCCCACTTGCCGGCGCCATCCCGCGGCAGCCCCAACGGGTGAGGCGACGCGAGGCAGGAGCGGCGCGCAAGCTTAGTCGGTCGCCTTCCGTTATGCTGTCGGCAGGATGACATTGTGCAGTGCAGTAGCCCCTCGAATGACTGAACCGCAGGCGACGTGGCGCGACGCGCACTGGGCGCGCGTGCTCACCGACGCGCAGCTCGAGCGCGTCGCCGCCGACCTCGCGATCCGCGACTACGCCGGCGCGAGCGTCGTCTGCCGCAAGGGCGAACGCGTCGAGGCGTGGATCGGCGTGCTCGACGGTCTGCTGAAGATCAGCAGCGTGTCGGCGCAGGGCAAGCCGGTCACGTTCGCCGGCATCCCCCCGGGCGGCTGGTTCGGCGAGGGCTCGCTGCTCAAGGAAGAACCGCGCCGCTACGACGCGGTCGCGTTGCGCGACTCGACGATCGCGCTGATGCCGCGCACGACGTTCCTTTGGCTGCTCGACACCAGCATTCCGTTCAACCGGTTCCTGCTCACGCAACTGAACGAGCGGCTCGGGCAGTTCATCGCGACCGTCGAATTCGACCGGCTGCTCGACCCGGAAGGCCGCGTGGCCCGCTGCCTGGCCGGACTGTTCAATCCGCACCTGTACCCGGGCGCCGGGCCCAGGCTGCCGATCTCGCAGGAGGAGATCGGCTATCTGTCGGGCGTGTCGCGACAGCGGGTCAACCAGGCGCTGCAGGTGCTCGAGCGCGCCGGACTGCTGCAGGTCGAGTACGGCGCGCTCGAGCACCTGCAGCGCCTGGT
>DATLGW010000312.1:0-3079 GCA_035540315.1 Burkholderiaceae bacterium
ATCTTAGCGGCGGCGCCGCAGACGATCGCCAGCTCGGCCGCCAGCCGCGCGACGCGGTCGCGCGCGCCGTGCCACGCGATCTGCGGCTGCGCGAGCTCGAGCCGCCGCGCCAGACCGGCGGCAACCGCCGTTCCGTGCTCGCCGAGCGCCGCCAGCGTGCCCGCGGCGCCGCCGAACTGCAGCACCGCCGCGGCGTCGCTTGCCGCAGCGAGCGACACGCGCGAGCGCGTCAGCGGGTCGAGCCAGCCGGCGGCTTTCCAGCCGAACGGCACCGGGGTGGCCGCCTGCAGCAGCGTGCGCCCGTTCATCATCGTGTGCCGGTGCTGTCGCGCCAGCTGCGCGAGCGAGTCGCCCAGCGGCTCGAGCATCGACAACAGCATGCGGGCCGCGTCGCGCTGCGCCAGCGCCAGCGCGGTGTCGAGCAGGTCCTGGCTGGTTGCGCCGATGTGCACGTGGCGCGCCGCGGCGGGATCCTGCGCGGCGACCGCGGCGGTCAGCGCCTTGACCAGCGGGATCGCGAGCGTGCCGGCGCGGCGCGCGTCGGCCGCCAGCTGCGCGACGTCGAGCGCCGCCGGGGCGGCGAGCGTGTCGCATACGCGTTCGATCGTGGCGGCCGCGGCGCGCGGCACGATGCCGGCGTCCGCCTGCGCGTACGCGAGCGCCGCCTCGAACCGCAGCATCCCCGCCAGCAGGGCCGGATCGCCGAACGCCTGCGCCAGCGGCGGGTGGCGGAACGCGTCGGCGAGCGCAGGCATGACGCGCTCAGTACTCCAGGAAC
Source organism: Burkholderiaceae bacterium (assembly GCA_035540315.1). Taxonomy (GTDB): domain Bacteria; phylum Pseudomonadota; class Gammaproteobacteria; order Burkholderiales; family Burkholderiaceae_E; genus DATLGW01. The sequence continues at coordinate 779 of DATLGW010000312.1, forward strand.
ACCGTCTCGCCCGGCCCCTGCAGCACCACGTCCCACTGATACTGGTTCGGGCCCGTGCGGCGCGCGATCAGCGTCGACGCGCGGTCCCCGGCCATCGCCAGCAGCGCGTCGTCGCGGTTGCCCGGCTGATCGTCGAAGTAGATTCGCGTGTACAGCTGGCGCAGCAGCCCGCGCGCGAACACCAGCACCGTCAGGTGCGGTGCCTGCGGCCGACCGTCGCTGCCGCGCACCGCGCCCGGCAGCACCGTGCGGAACTCGAAGCGGCCGTCGTCGCCGGTGGGCACGCGCCCGAAGCCGGCGCACGAGCCCGGCGTCGGTCCGCCGAAGCGGCCGTCGCTGCCGGCCTGCCAGATCTCGAGCAGCGCGTCCGGAACCGGATCGCCTTTGCCGTCGCGGACCTGGCCGCACACGACGATCCGCTGCCCCGGCACGTCCTCGGGAAACACCCGGTCGCCGTCGTTCCAGTTCAGGCCGTACTTGAAGAACGGCCCGACGGTCTGCGACGCGGTCGCAACTTCGCTCATTGAAATCCCTCGCGCATGGTCACGGTTGCGCCGGTGTCGCCTCGGGGCCGCGCAGCACGATGTCGAACCGGTAGCCGAGCGCCCACTCGGGCTGGGTCAGCCCGAGCTCGAACCGCGACACCAGCCGGTCGCGCGCGCGCTCGGTCGGCACGCTGTTGAAGATCGGGTCGTAGCCGAGCAGCGGATCGCCCGGGAAATACATCTGCGTGACCAGCCGCTGCAGGATGCTGGCGCCGAACACCGAGAAGTGCAGGTGCGCGGGCCGCCATGCGTTCGGGTGGTTGCGCCACGGATAGGCGCCGGGCTTGATCGTCGTGAAGCGGTATTCGCCGTTGGCGTCGGTCAGCACCCGGCCGGCGCCGATGAAATTCGGATCGAGCGGCGCATCGTGCAGGTCGCGATCGTGCCGGTAGCGTCCGGCGGCATTGCACTGCCACAGCTCGACCACCGTGTGCGGCAGCGGATCGCCGTTCTCGTCGAGCACCCGGCCCGCGACGATGATCCGCTCGCCTTGCGGTTCGCCGTCGCACTGGCGGGTCAGGTCGTCATGCTGCGGATACAGCACCGACGCGTCGAATCGCGGTCCGTGCAGCTCCGATTCGGACTGCGGCGCGCGGATCGGCGGCTGATCCGGATGGCGCAGCTCGGTGCTGCGGTAGGCGGTCGCATCGAGCGGCGGATGGACGCCGGCGGGCACCGGGCGGTAGTGTACAGCGGGCTTCATGGCCTTCGAGGATGGAGGTTCGGCCGGAGGCCGGAACCGGTAAGCTTAGGGAGGGTCCGCACAACCTGCAAGGGGCCGCGGCGTGACGACGCGGCGTTATTTTTGCGCGGATCGGGGGGATCGTTTACGCTGCGGTCCCCGTTCGTCGACCGAGGTTTCGAGATGGTCAGCGCCGAACAGAACGCGCGGATGACGCGCGTCGGACCCGATACCCCCTGCGGCAGGTTGCTGCGCCGCTATTGGCAGCCGGTTGCGCTGCGCGAGGAGCTCGACGGCCCGCGGCCGGTGCGGCCGGTGCGGCTGCTCGGGCAGGAGCTGGTGCTGTTTCGCGACGAGCAGGGCCGCTACGGTCTGCTCGACCGCGACTGCCCGCACCGCGGCGCCGATCTGGCGTTCGGGCGGCTCGAGGACGGCGGCATCCGCTGCAGCTTTCACGGCTGGTTGTTCGATGCGACCGGCCGCTGCCTCGAGACCCCCGGCGAACCCGACGGCAGTCTGCTGTGCACGCGGATCCGGCAGCGCGCGTATCCGGTGACCGAGCGCAACGGCGTGCTGTTCGCGTATCTCGGCGAGGGCGAGCCGCCGGCGTTCCCCGAGCTCGACTGCTTCATTGCGCCCGAATCGCACAGCTTCGCGTTCAAGGGCTGGATCGAGTGCAACTGGCTGCAGGCGGTGGAGGTCGGAATCGATCCGGCGCATGCGTCGTTCCTGCACCGCTTCTTCGAGGACGAGGATCCTCAGGCCGGCTACGGCAGGCAGTTCCGCGCGCCTTCGGCCGGTTCGCAGCTGCCGATGACGCGCGTGATGCGCGAGTTCTGCCGCCCCGAGATCAGCGTCGAGCAGGCGCCGCACGGGCTGCAGCTGACGGCGCTGCGGCGGATCGATTCGCAGACGACGCACGTGCGGGTCACAAACCTGGTGTTCCCGCAGGCGTTCGTGATCCCGCTGTCGCCCGAGATCGCGATCATGCAGTTCCACGTGCCGATCGACGACGAGAACAACTACTGGTACGCGTTCTTCACCAGCTTCGGCGCGCCGATCGACAAGGCGACG
>DATLGW010000313.1:0-2951 GCA_035540315.1 Burkholderiaceae bacterium
CAGCCGTTTTCAGCCGCTCGCGGTCTGCGCGGCCTCAGGCTTCTCCCGACCGTTGCCGTACTCGTCGTAGCCGTAGCGCGAGTACCCGTACTGCTCGCCGTGGTAGCGCTCGGCCTTGAGGAAATCGTGATGGTTCAGCACCACGCCGAACACGTGCACGTTCGCCGCATCGAGCCGCTGCAGGTTCTTGCGGATCACCGGCACCGGTGCCCCTTCGGATTTCGCGATGTAGACGACGCCGGTGCACAGCCGCCCGATCAGCAGCGGATCCGACACCAGGTGGATCGGCGGCGTGTCGAGCACGATCAGGTCGTAGCGCTGCTGCAGCAACCGGATCGTGTCGGAGAGCCGCGGGCTCGTCAGCATGTCCATCGGGTTCGGCGGCGTCTTGCCGGCGGTCATGATGCTCAGCTTCAGGCCCTTGACGCGCCGCACGCAGCCCTCGATCGACGCAGCGCCGCTCAGCAGCGTCGCAATGCCGGGGCCGTCCTCCGGCAGGCCCAGGATCCGCGACCACGCAGGACGGCGCAGGTCCAGGTCGATGTACAGCACCGAGCGCGTGCGCGCCTGCTCGAGCGCGAAATTCATCGAGACCGTCGATTTGCCTTCTCCGGGAATCGTCGACGTGAATCCGATCACCGGATGCGGCACGCCGGTGGTGGCGAGCTGCAGCGTGGTTCCCAGCGTGCGCACCAGCTCGGCGAACTGAGAGTGCGGATCGTCGTGCTGGACCCGGTGCGCTTTCGGCAGCTGCTGCGGCGTCAGTTTCGGCAGCGCGACCAGCAGCGGCCGCTCGAGCTTCGTGTCGACGTCCTCGGTCGCGCGCAACACGTTCGAGCCGCGCTCGCGGCCCCAGGCGATCAATCCGCCCAACGACAGGCCGAGCAGCGCGCCCAGCGCGACCAATTGCGCCTTCAGCGGCTTGACCGGCGCGAGCGGCACCAGTGCCGGATCGACGACACGCGCAACCGGCGACATGAAATCGCCGGCGGCATTGGTTTCCTTCACCCGCGACAGGAACGTCTGGTACAGCTGCCGGTTCGCAGCGACCTCGCGCTCGAGCGAGCCCAGCCGCATCTCCTTGCGGTTCAGGTCCTGGATCGAACTGCGCGCCTTCGCGAGCGACTCCTCGAGCGAGCGCTCGGTCGCGACGGCCGCCTCGTATTCGCGGACAAGGCTGCCGATCACTGCATCGCTCTGGCGCCTCGTGTTCGCGCGCGCCGCCTCCAGTTCCTTTGCGACCGCCTGGTACTGCGGATGCGCCGACCCCAGCCGCTGGCCGATCTCGCTCAGGCGCACCTGCGCCGCAGCTTCCACCTCGCGCGCGCGCGTGACGCCCGCATGGTTGACGACCGCAGGCACTTCGTAGCGCGCCGGCGAGTTGCTGCGCACCTGCCGGTAGATCGGCTCGAGCTGCGACCGGGTCGCGGTCGCCTGGACCAGCCGCTGCGCGAGCTGATCGAGCTGCGCCGCCTTGCCGCCTTGTGCCAGGTTGCCGGTGTCGACGATGCCGGCCTCGTCCCGATATTTCTGCAGTGCCCGCTCCGAGCTCTCCAGGTTCGCCCGCAGCACCGACAGCCGCTCGTTCAGCCAGGTATTGGCGGTCTGCGTCATCTGGAACCGGGCATCGAGATCGGCGCGGATGTACGCTTCTGCGACGGCGTTCGCGATCTGCGCTGCCAGTTCCGGATCGGGCGACTCGTATTCGATCGCGATCAGCTGGCTCAGCCGCAGCGGCGTCACGAACAGTCGGCGCTGGAACTCGCCGAGCACGACGTGCTCGATCTCGGCCTCGCCCAGTGCGCGGCCGCCCCCGAGCATCCAGCCGAGCACGCGCAGCGGCAACGCGCGCGTGCGCTGCCGCGGATCGAACGCCGGATGCTCGGTCAGGTTCAACTGACGGATCACCCGCAACGCGACGTCGCGCGACTTCAGGAACTCCGCAGTCGTCTGGAAACCCTCCCGGTTGCCGCTCAGCGAGTTGTAGACCTCTTCGATCGACACCACCTGCCGCTTCGACGTTTCGACCAGGATCGTCGTGCCGGCCCGGTAGATTGGGGTCATCTGCATCACCGCCGCAGCCGCGGCGATCGCGCCCAGCACGCCGGCAGCGGCAATCAGCCACTTGTACAGCAGCAGCAATCGGATCGTCTGCGACAACAGCGGCGTGGCCGCGGCACGTACCGCCGATCCCGAGGCAGTCGCGGCGTTTCCGGCCGCAGCCATCAGCGTCGGCACATTCAGCGAAGGCATGTTCACCTTGGGTCCCTTTCGGACAACCGCTCGTCGCCCGGGGCTTTACCGGATGAATGGGTTCGAGTATCCGCGGGAAACCGCCTGCGGCCGCGTGACTTCCGTCACGGCGCGCTGCGAGCGAATGCTCCAGTTCGCCCGATCGCGGAATTCCTCAACGCCGCCATGCATCGGGCGGCGGCGCATCCCACAGCTCCAGGTCGTCGAACAGCGTTTCGGTGACGACCGACACCGGCGAGGTCGGGCTGTACTGAACCATGTACATGAACTGCGACATGGTGTTGCCGCTGGCGCCCATCAGCGGTCCGCGCCGATCGACCAGGTCGACCCCATCGATTGCTGCCCGGAACCGCCCGCCCGGCCGGTCGATCCAGACCTCCACCTTGTGCCAGCCTTCGGCACTCGAATGCGGCGCCAGCACGACCGGAACCTTGGTCAGCCGCGCCTGCCACAACGGGCGCGCATTCTTCAGCACGTCCCCCTGCGCCTGCCAAAGCAGGCCGTGCCCTTCGCGGTACTCGAGTTGCAGTCGGATCCGGTAATCGGGATCGGCCTTGATTTCCCAGAAGATCTGGAAGAAGTCCGGCGCACCGACGGCCTGTGCCCGCGCCAGCGTATTGACGTCGAACTTCACCCACATCCGCTGATACACGATCGGCTCGCGCTTGAGGTACGCGTGCTTGACGTTGGTCTGCTGC
>DATLGW010000314.1:0-4786 GCA_035540315.1 Burkholderiaceae bacterium
GGTCAGCAAGATCCGGGGCATCACGCTCGAGGTCGTCATCGCCGTCGGTCACACCGACAGCATCGGTGCGCCGCAGTACAACCAGCGGCTGTCGGTGCGTCGTGCCGAAGCGGTGAAGGCCTATCTGGTCAGCCGCGGCATCGAGGCGAACCGGATCTACACCGAAGGCAAGGGTGAATCGCAACCGATCGCGGACAACAAGACCCGCGAAGGCCGCGCGAAGAACCGCCGCGTGGAGATCGAGGTCGTCGGAACGCGTCCCGCACGCTGATCCGGCTGCGACGGAACAAAGCCCCGCTTCGTGCGGGGCTTTTTCTTTTCGGCGACGGCGGCGCGCGCTGCGGAGCCTTCGCGGGCCGCGACGACTCGCGGCAGTGCGCCGCTAAGCCGCGTCGGCGGCCCGCCGCGCTGCCGCCAGCGCGACCGACATCGCCGCCGGCGAGAACGGCTTCGTCAGCACACGCAAATCGGCGTCGATCGCGCGCTGGATCTCGGCGGCATAGCCGGTCATCAGCACCACGGCGATCCGCGGATGGCGGGCACGCAACTGCAGCGCCAGGTCGATGCCGTTCAATGCGCCGGGCATCACCACGTCGCTGAGCACGTAGTCGAACTGATCGGGAGCCGCTTCGATCAGCGCCAGCGCCTGCTCGCCATTGGGCGCATGCCGCACCTCGCAGCCGAGTTCTGCCAGCAACGGCTCGGTGGCGGCTGCCACCGCCGCATTGTCCTCGACCAGCAACACGCTGCCGCACAGCGGCTCGATCGGCGGGTCCGCGGCCTGGGCCGCAACCGCTTCGGTTCGCACCGGGGCCGCGGGCAGCAACAGCGTGACGGTCGTGCCGACGCCGAGTTCGCTGGCGATCCGGGCGGTCCCTCCCATCTGAGCGCACAGGCCGTAGACCTGACTGAGCCCGAGCCCGGTCCCAAGGTTCGGCCCCTTGGTCGTGAAGAAAGGCTCGAAGACTTTTTCGAGCAGCTCCGGTTCGATCCCACGACCGGTGTCCGATACGTCGACCGCGACGAAGGGTCCCCCCGTCAACGTGTCGACTTCGCCGTGCGCCGCGACGCGCACGTGGATTCGGAACTCGCCGGTGCCGCTGATCGCATCGCGCGCATTGATCGCCAGGTTGAGCATCGCCAGCTCGAGCTCGGCCGCATCGACCAGCACCGGGGGCACCGCGTCGTCGATCTGCGCCGCCACGTGGATCCCGGGCCCGAGCGTCGTTCGCAGCAGATCCAGCAACGAAGCGATCCGCGCGCTCAGGTCGACCGTCTCCGCATGCAACGCCTGGTGGCGCGAGAACGCGAGCAGCTGCCGAGTCAGTCGCACGCCGTTTTGTACGGCACGATCGATCGCCCCCAGCTGCGCACTGCCGGCCGTGTCCGGATGCAGCCGCGACAGCAGATGCAGGTTGTTGTTGACGACCATCAGCAGGTTGTTGAAGTCGTGTGCAACGCCCCCGCTCAACCGGCCCAGCGCCTCGAGCTTCTGCGCCTGGCGCAGTGCCTGCTCGGCTCGCTCGCGCTGCGCGGACTCCTCCTTGAGCCGCTGCACCGCATGCAGCTCCCGGCGCGTGCGCCGCATCGCGACCCACGACACGTAAACGAGGCCGAAGGCCGTGGGGAATGCGAACACCGCGAGCAGCAGCAGATCGCGATACCACTGCGCCAGGATCGCGTTGCCGGCCAGGCTCGCCGACACGACCACCGGGAAGCGCTCGAGCACGCGCAACGACGCCAGCCGGTCCTGGTGATCGATACCCGACAGGCCGTGGACCGTCAGCCGGCTCTGCCGGGTCTGCAGCGCCTGCATCAGCACGCCGTCCGGCAGCAGCACGGTGCGGCCGCCGGTCGGATCGGGCCACCGGACCAGTACGCTGCCGTCCTTGCGGAACAGCAACAGCGTGACCGCGCTGTCGGCGGCGACGTCGCGGTAGAACTCGACGAAGTACGACGGCCGCAGCGACACCGAGATCACGCCGAGAAACCGGCCATCGGATGACTCGCGGCGATGCGTGATGTCGAAGAACGCCTCGCCGGTGGTGCGGCCGATCAGCGGGCGGCTGACGTAGAAGCCGCCGCGCGCGTCGCGATGCCACTGGAAATAGCCGCGGTCGGCGACGCTGAGGCTATCGGGCACCGGGTAGAAGCGGTTCGATGCCAGCGGCCGCCCGTGCGCATCCCACACCCAGATCGACTGCACCTGCTCGAGCTCGGCGCCGGTCGTGCGCAGCTTCTCGTGCAGATCGCGCTCGGCGGCGCGGATCTCGTCGTCGCTGCGGTCGCCCAGCAGCTCGAGGATCTTGCGCGTGATGACCGCGTTCGTCTCGATCACGCGCTCGACGTGCTGGTGCGCAATGCTCGCGGCCCGCTCGGTCTGCGCCTGCGCGTCCTGCCATGCGGCGTGATAGCGGGTCCACGCGACGGCGCCGAAGAACAGCGTCGGCAGCACCGCGGCGGTGGCGATCGACACCTTCAGCCACCGCATCGCGTCCGCGGCTCGATGATCGAGTCCCGGATCGGGTGCGCCAGCATCTGGGACGGCCGTTGCCAACGGCGGCAATTGCGACTGCGCCAAAGAGGGTGTTCTCGCCGGAAATTGCCACCGATGATAAGGCATCGGACGAAAGCGCCGCGGGAAGTCCGCGGCGATAGAATGCGACGATCGCCCTGCCCGTGCGCGAAGCCTTCATGACGCCGCCGCTCGAACGCAATGTCGACCCCGCCGAACTGGCGAAATTCCAGTCGATCGCATCGCGCTGGTGGGATCCGACGTCCGAATTCCGGCCGCTGCACGAGATCAATCCGCTGCGGCTGCGGTGGATCGATGCAACGGCCGGGCTGGCCGGGCGGCGGGCGATCGACGTCGGATGCGGCGGCGGCATTCTCGCCGAGGGGATGGCGCGCTGCGGCGCCGACGTGACCGGCATCGATCTGGCCGGAAAGGCGCTGCAGGTCGCCGAGCTGCACGGGCTCGAATCCGGGGTTCACGTGCGTTACCTCGAGATATCGGCCGAGGAGATGGCGCTGCGCGAGCCGAGCGGCTTCGACGTCGTGACCTGCATGGAGATGCTCGAGCACGTGCCCGAGCCGGAGTCGGTCGTGCGCGCGTGCGCGACGCTGGCGCGGCCCGGCGGCACGGTGTTCTTCTCGACAATCAACCGCAATGCGAAAGCGTTCGCGTACGCGATCGTCGCCGCCGAATATCTGCTGAACCTGCTGCCCCGAGGCACGCATCACTACGACAAGCTGATCCGTCCGTCCGAGCTGCTGCGCGCTGCGCGCGATGCCGGACTGCAACTGCTGCGGATGACCGGCCTGACCTATCAGCCGCTGACGGGCGAATATCGGCTCGTCGCCGACGACGTGTCGGTCAACTACATGGTCGCGCTGCGCCGGCCGCTCTGATCGTTCTCGTTCTTTCCGCCCTCGCCGATCCTCATGACCGACGCCCTGCTTCGCCCTCGCATCGACGCGGTCTTTTTCGACCTCGACGGCACGCTCGCCGATACCGCAGCCGATCTGGCCGCGCCGATCAACGCAATGCGGATCGATCGCGGTCTGCCGCCGTTGCCGGTGGCCGAGCTGCGGCCGTTCGCATCGATGGGTGCGCGCGGGATGATCGGCAAGGGTCTGGGCGTGCCGCGCGAAGCGCCCGAATACGATCCGTTGCGGGCCGAGTTCCTGCTTCGGTACGAAGCGAACATGATCGTCCACACCGCCCTGTTCGATGGCATGACCGACGTGCTCGACCGGCTCGACGCCGCGGGCATCCGATGGGGTGTGGTCAGCAACAAATTCGAGCGTTACGTTCGCCCGATCCTGGAGCGCCTCGGCGTGCTGCATCGCAGCGTGGCTGCGATCGGCGGCGACACGACGGCGTATTCGAAGCCGCATCCGGAGCCTTTGCTGCTGGCGGCACGAACCGCCGGCATCGATCCGCGCGCTGCGGTCTATGTCGGCGACGATCTCCGCGACATCGTCGCCGGCCGTGCCGCCGGCATGGCGACCGTCGCGGCCACCTACGGCTACTGCGGCGACACCCCGGCGCCACCCCAATGGGGCGCCGACGCGCTGATCGCCGATCCGAGAGAGCTGCTGCCGCTGCTGCGGATCTGAGTTCCGAGAGCGACGATGCCCGATCGCACCGTCCGTTCGCATCAGTCAGGCATCGCCCGCAGCACGTGGCTGCGATGGGGCGGCGGCATTGCCGCGATCGTGCTGGCGCTGCTGTTCGCGCTGACGTTCGGACCGCACCTGTTCCGCGACCGCATTGCAGCGCGCGTGGCCGAATCGATCGGCCGCTCGGTGTCGGTCGAGGCGGTGGAGACGTCGCCGCTGCGCGGCGGCCTGACGCTGCGCAACGTCACCGTGGGCGGGCGCGAGGGCGAGCAGGCGCTGCTCGAGGTACCGGAAGCCGCGCTGCAGCTGAGCGTACCGAAGCTGCTGCGGGGCGACCTGCAGTTCGATGCGGTGACGCTGCAATCGCCGACGCTGCGGATCGCGCGGGTCGACCCCAAGCGGTTCGACTTCTATGACATCGTCGAACGGCTGGGCGAAGGGCGCGACGGCGACACCGCAGATCCGACGCTGGTGACGATCGAGCAACTGCAGATCAACGACGGGACGATCGTTTTCGAGGACCGCGTGCTCGAGCGCACGATCGAAATCACGCAGATCGAGGGTCGGCTGCCGTGGTTCTCGACGCGTCCGGACGACCGGGACCGGCCGATCCAGGGCGACGTCCGGTTCACGATCGACGGCCGGCCGGCGCGCATCCAGG